>VBID01000100.1 GCA_005880615.1 Chloroflexota bacterium | reverse complement strand
TATGGCTGGACCGGGCAGCGGAAGTCTGCGGTCGGATTCCGGGTCACGCTCACGTCGCCGGCCGCGGCAGCCGTCTGGACCGCGGCGGCACTGGTGAGTAAGTAGGGCGTCACTCCGGCACTGAAGCTGACGAGGTTGACCGCCCAGGCGCCGCCGTGATAGTCAGCGGCCCCAGGTGCAACGCCCGCGATGCCGAGCTGGCCGGACGCCCCGTTGGTCACTTTGAAGAAGGGGTCGGTGCCTCTGTTCGGGAAGGCGGCCGGCGGGACGACCGTGTGGATGGTTCCCCCGTTGTAGAAAAGGGTGCCGAACCCGGCGGCGGCACTTGAGCTGTCGGCAAAGGCAGAGAGGGCCGTGCTCAGCAATAGCGCGCCCCCCAAAATCGAACCTGCGATCAGTCGTTTCATGGTCGACCTCCTTCGAGTTGGAATGGCGGCCATGCTGGCAGCGGCATATGACACCCAGATAACGGGCCGTCATGCCTGCTTCACAAACCCCGAATCCCTCAACCCTTCATATCGGTGTCATGGAACCCGGCTAAGCTCGAGGGACGATGAGCGCACCGATCCTGGTGGTGGACGACGCCAAGGGCTTCCCGGCACAAGGTCGGACCGGGCGTGGCGAGAGTGCCGGCCATCACCCCCACCCTCACCCTCCCGCTGACGGGGACGGAGTCGATGGGCGCGCCTGACGGAGCCGGTCGGTCTCGATGATGGCCTTCCGAAACTCCACCAGCATTTCCTGGTAGGCGATGACCTCGCGGGCCGCCTCGATTTGGCCGGCGGCCGCCAGCCGGCCCTTGATCGCCACCGACGCGTAGTAGGCGCCGTTGTAGTAGGGCAGCAGGTTCTCGAATCGGAAGGGCGGGTCGCCCCTAGCCATCCGGCAGGGCTCCCAGCACCACCTCGTCCTTCGGCCGATCTGCGAAGTCTCGCCCCTCGTAGAGGTAGCGCACCACGCCCTGGCGATCGGTCAGGACCAGCGCCGGTTTCGAGATCCGGCCGGCGTCATCCCACAGGCCGAACGGCTTGATGGCCGTCTCCCCCTCGGGGTCGCTCAGCAGGTCGAAGGGGAGCAACAGCTTGTCGATCATGGCGCGATTGTGCTCCGGGGAGTCGATGGAGATGCCGTAGATGCGCATCCCTCGGGCTTCCAAGGCCTTGATCTTTCTGGCAAAGCTGACCAGCTGCCCATGGCAGTAGGGTCACCAGTCTCCTCGATAGAACACGAGGAGGTTCGCCCCCGCGCCATCGGGCAGGGTCCGCTCCGCGCCGTCCTGGGCCCGCAGCGTGATCGACGGGAGGGCCGTCCCGATGTTCAGCCTAGTGGCCACGACATGGGGAACACGCCAGGGCGTCAGAAGCTTCCCCGGTCCGCGCTAGGATGAGCTGGGCATGATCAAGCGGGTCGCCATGACGTTCGGGGTGATCTACCTGGCGGCGGGGATCCTCGGTATGCTGCCGTTCCTGGGCGGCACCTTCGGCATGACCCCTGCCAACCTGCTGAACGTCTTCTCCATCAACCTGCTGCACAACCTCGTCCACGTGGGGCTGGGCATTGGCGGCCTGGCCGCGGCCAGCAGCGAGGGAAACTCGCGCCAGTACGCCCAGGTCGTGGGGATCGCCTTGATGATCCTCGGGGTGATCGGCATCTCCGATCCGGTGCATGGCGTGCTGCCCCTCGGAGGCGTGGACATCGCGTTGCACCTCCTGAGCGGTGCGGTGCTGGCCTACTTCGGGTTCACGACTTCCGTCGCCCGGCCCATGGCCTGAGTCTCTAAGCTCTTACTCATGCGCGCGGCCGTCATCCAGCAATACGGCGAGCTGCCGGTCATCGCAGAGAGGCCGGAGCCGGCGGCGACCGATGGGCTGGCCCTCGTGGAGGTGACCGCCGCTCCGTTGAACCCGGTCGACCTGTCGATCGCCAACAAGCGGTATTTCGCCCCGCCGCCGCCGGTGCCCTACGTGCCCGGCCGGGAAGGTGTCGGCCGGATCGTCCAAAGCAAGACCTTCAAACCGGGAACGGTCGTGTACTTCGAAAGCCATCCAGGCGATGGTGCCTTGGCGAAGAAGGCACTGGCCGTCGAGGGCCACAGCGTGGAAGTGCCGGCTGGGATTCCCGATCCGCTGGCGGCCGGGCTGGGGATTGCGGGCATCACGGGCTGGTTGGCGATCGAGTGGCGAGGCCGCCTGCAAAAGGGTGAGACCGTCCTGGTGCTGGGCGCCACCGGCATTGTGGGGAGCGTGGCCGTGCAGGCCGCCAAGATCCTGGGCGCGAGCCGGGTAATCGCGGCTGCCCGAAACAGGGACGCGCTGGCCAGAGTGAAGGACATGGGAGCGGATGCCACGGTCGAATTGACTCAGGACAATTTGACCCAAGCCTTTCAGGACGCAGCCGGCCGTCCGATCGACCTGGTGATTGACCCCCTTTGGGGTGCGCCGGCGGTGGCCGCCGCGCAGGCTTTGCGCATCGGCGGCCGGATGGTCCACCTGGGCCAGTCGGCCAGCCCGGAAGCGACCTTTACGTCGGGAACCGTCCGCGGAAAGATGCTCAGCATCCTCGGCTACAGCAACTTCGAAGTGCCGTGGGAGACCCGAGCGCAAGCGTTTCGCACCCTGGTGGGACACGCCGTGGCCGGGCGGCTCAAGGTCGACTACGAAACCCTTCCGCTGGACAAAACCCCCGACGCCTGGAAGCGACAGGCGGCCTCGCCCCATAAGAAGCTGGTGGTAACTCCCTGACCGAAGCGCCCGCAGGGTTCGTCAGCCGGACCGCGACCTGCAACGGGGTTGGCGTGCATTACTTCGAGGGGGGCGAGGGGCCTCCCGTCGTGCTGGTCCACGGTCTGGGCAGTTCGGCCGGCCTCGAGTTCCGCTTCAACCTGGAACCGCTGGCCGAGCGGCACCGGGTGATCGCCCCAGACCTCCCTGGATTCGGGCAGTCGGACAAGCCGCAGCTTGCGTACACGATGCCGTTCTTTGTCGAGACCCTGGGGACCTTTCTGGAGGAGGTGGGCATCACGCGGACCGCCGTGCTGGGCATCTCGTTTGGCGGCCGGGTGGTGCTCGGCCATGCGCTCCGGCAACCAGAACGGGTCGAGAAGCTCATCCTGGTCGACTCGCTCGGCCTCGGTACCCCCCGGCGGGTGGTAGCCTACCGGCTCCTCCTGATGCGCGGCATCGGCGAGCTGATGATGACCAGCACCGCCACGGCCCTGCGGCGCCTGAGTCCCACTACGGTGCGACGGTTCTGGGGCTGGTATCTCAACCGCCCGCAGTCCGTGGATCACATCCTGAGCGACAGCCGGATCGCCGACCACGGCCGGATGATGAACGCCCCCGGATACCAGGCCGCCTACCTGGCCACTTTGCGATCGCTGGCAGCTCGGTCCAGCCTGCGCGACGGGGTGGCGCTGGACCGCGAGCTGCGGCAGCTCTCCATGCCGGTGTTGCTCGTCTGGGGCCGGCACGACCACCTGTTTCCCCCCAGCCACGCCCTGGCCGCGGCTGCGGTGCTGCCCAACGCCCGGGTCGAGATCTTCGAGGAGGCCGGCCACACACCCCAGATGGAGGAGCCCGAGCGCTTCAACTGGCTGGTGCTGGACTTCCTGGCTCAGGCTGCCTAGGGCAGCGGGTGGCCGAACCGGCCGGCGTAGAACCCGATCAGCCAGCTGATCGCCAGCAGGATCCCGGCGAGCACCACCGCTAGCCCCAACACATAAAGAAGGAGGGGATACAGGCTGCGGGCCCGATAGCCGGCGAACTCCCGGAAGGTGAGCCAGAAGGTGCTGCTCAGCAGGCCCCGGCGTCGGGCGGCCTGGTGGCCGCGGCCGAGCAGGAAGAGGCCGACCAGGACGAGGGCAGCGGCGGCCAGCGGAGAGGCCCCGGTGAGGGTCAACCGGCCCGATCCGTCAAACTGGGAAAACTCCAGATGTTGTAGGTGGCGTTATCCACAACCCGTACAGGTAGTGGTAAAATGCTTGACAGGCCATACCCCATCTCCTACAGTATGGGGCGCTCTACCGACTACCCAGGAGGTCTAATTCATGGCCCGTCCCACCCAGAAACCTTCGACCGACCGTCCCGTCAGCGCCCCAGCCAACGGCACCAACGGGCAGAAAACCGCACCTGCCGCCGGCACTCGCCGGAACCGGACCGGGATGCCCTGGAAGCGCTACTTCACCAAACCTGGAGTGGGGGCCTTCGACGAGGTGGA
>VBID01000059.1 GCA_005880615.1 Chloroflexota bacterium | reverse complement strand
CCAGGCAGGGCACAAATCCGCAGATGCCGATCAGCTGGTCCGAGGGTCGCAGGCTGATGGCCCGATCACCGTACGCCGGCTGGCGAAGTCGGTCGAGTTCGCTGTAGCTCATAGTCGTCCACTCGAGCCAGCGCGCAACCTCGGCGCGGGTCATGGCCCAGTCGCTGCCGGCATCGGTCCTGGCGATGTCGGCGTAGAGACGCTCGACCGCCTCCTGGTCGTCTGTCCGAAGCGGCCTGATCACCAGCCGCTCGGTCGTCAGAGGGGGCAGCGCCGTCCCGCTCACGTCGAGCGGCGTACGCGATCCCCGCGGAACGGAACGCCCTCGCGGCGCAGGCGGCGGGCCTGTTCCACCCGGTTACAGGCAGCCAGCTGCCCGCTGGCGCGCACCACCCGCCACCAGGGCAGGCCCATCCTGGTGGCCAGCACGTTTCCGACGGCGCGAGCGGCGCCTGGATACCCGGCCCGGAGGGCCACCTCACCGTAGGTCGCTACCTGACCACGTCTGAGCGCACAGACCACCGCCGACACCTTGACCACAAAGGGTCCGCCCCGGCGGCCAGGCTGCCCACGCTGGGATCCCACTGAAAGTTAATGGTAGGCTCACCGCGCATGGCTTCTCGCTTTCAGCTGCGCCGATACCAGATCAAGCCGGGCGAAATGCGGGCGTGGGTGCAGGAGTGGCTCGACAAGGTCCGGCCGTTGCGCGCCCAGTTTGGCTTCCAGGTGGTGGGATCGTGGACGTCGGAAGGCGACCAGTTCGTCTGGATCATCCGCTACGACGGGCCGCTCACCTTTGAGGAGGCGGACCGCGTCTATTACAGCTCACCCGAGCGTAAGGCGCTCTCGCCTGACCCGGCGCGCCACATCGCGGCCAGCGACCTCCTGGTCATGGACGCCACCTCCTGAGCCGATGCGGCACACCCGAGGCGGCGTGGCTCGGCGGGCGCGGCGCGAGTTCGAGCAACTCGACCGGCTGGTGACGGGATTGCATCCGGCCGACTGGAACCGGCTCGTCCCCCGTCCCGAGGGCAAAGATCCCTGGACAGTGAAGGACGCGCTGGCCCACATCATTTACTGGAAGGAGCACACCGCCCGGGTCATTCGCGGGGAGCGGCGTCCACTCGAGTTGCGGGGTCTCGACGTCAATGACAGCAACCACCTGATTTACCGCCGGTGGCACGACCGCCGGCCGGGCGAGGTTGTGCAATGGCACCGCGCCGTCCATGCGGATGTGGTGCGCACTCTGGCCGAGAAGCCAGCGGAGTGGTTCACTCGCCGGGATCGCGGGCCATCCTGGCCCGGCGACCTTGACGGGCACTCGGCCCATCATCGGCTGAAGGACATCGAAGCGGCGCTGGGCCGGGCACACTAGGCCTGTCTCACCTCGGTGAGCTCACCGATCAGTGCGGGCGCCGGCCGGTGACAGCAATGAGCAGGCCGCCGATCACCAGCACGACGCTGGGGAGCGCCCGGTTGGTGGGGAGCTGCGCCAGCCGGCCGTCCGGCGTCATCCCGGTGAAGAAGATGCCCGTCAGCGCGCCGAATATCCCCAGCAGCACGAGGCCCACGCCGACCGCCAGGCGGAGCCGATACGGCGCCACCGCCGTCAGACGAACCAGCCCGGGTGGGTGAGCCGCAGGCCGGCGTAGACCACGGCGGCCAAGGCCAGTCCCGCCAGGGCGATCCGGTCCGTGGATCCCAGCACGAGCGTCCGTTGCCAGGTCCGTTCCTTGCGATAGCCGAAGCCGCGCAGCTCCATGGCCACGGCAATCTCATTGGCGCGGCGCAGGGCGCGCAGCACGAAGGGCATCATCACCGGAATCAAGCGGATCAATTTCCGGAGCGTGCCGCGCAGTTCCATCCCCCGCGCCTGCTGGCTGTCGTAGATCTTGCCCAGCTCGCGCTCGAGCAAGGGAAACGTGCGCAGCGACAGGCTGACCAGCATGGCGTAGCGATAGTTCAGCCCCGTCTTCAGGAGCATCAGGGTCATGGCGGTCGGATCCATCCAGATGAAGGTCAGCAGCGAGGCCAGCACGATGCAGTAGATCCGCAGCGCGACTTCTAGCCCGACCGGCAACCCTTCTCGATACAGGCGGATGCCGCCCACCTGGAGCAGCGGATGCGGGCCGGGATGCAAGAAGAGCTGGATGAAGACGATGACCGCCGCCACCGAGAGCATGGCGCGGGCGGTTGGCCAGATATGCACAAAGGGGACGCCGGCCAGGGCGGCCGCCGCCAGGATGAGCAGCAGGTAGGCGGCCAGCACGGCCGGGCGCGCGGTGGTGATGCTCAGGAAGAGCATCACCACCAGCCAGGCTACCTTGACGCGCGGATCAAGTCGAAAGACGAACGAATCGCGATACGCATAGGTCGTCAGAACGGGCACGGATCAGTCGGCAACTCTCGAGCGCGCGATTGCCTGCGCGATGACGTACGCCAGGACGGTCGCGATCGCGAACGCGGCCACGTCGGTCAGGAGCTGGAATTTGAAGGCCAGGCCCCAGGTCAGATGGAACACGCTATAGGTGGCCGGAATCATGGGCGCGTACCCAATCAGGATGGCCGGGACCAGCAGGATGGCGAAGTGATACCACTTGCGCATGCTCAGCACCCGGGAGACGAGGACCACGATCACCGGATAGATCGCGTTGTTGATCAAGAAGGCCCAGGAAACCGGCGTGCTCCCGGTGATGACGGCGAAGAGGGCGTTGGTCTCGCCCGTGATCCAGCCAGCCGGTAGGCGGAAGAACAGGCCGGAGATCACGGAGAGCGTCGAGTGGGTGCCTCCCGCCAGCGGGAACCACGTTCCCCCCGTCATCGCCGTATCAATGCGCTCGAGGATGCCGGCGTTGATGATCGTCATGACGACGCCGAGGATGACGCCCGCAACCAGCGCTTTGGCATCGAAGCGGAAGATTTGCAGCTGGTGGCGGCTGAGCGGTTGCTCTTGGCCCACTACCCCCTGGAGTGTGCCGGTCTTTACGGACATGTGATTTCTCCCTCCCTCGAAATCTGTCGAACGGCGACGTGACGGCTACCTGACTCTGTGAGCGATCACCTCCTCAACCCGGCCAGCACGGCCTCCCCGATGGCCGGGACATCGTTCGTGGCCGGCGGCAGGGCGAGGGCGGCTACCAGGTGCATGAATTGGGGCAGGTGCACGCCGGCCGCCGAAACCTCGTCGAAGTGCTCCTGCACCCGGGCGGTCGGCAGGTCGAGGCGAATGGTGCCCCTCCGCATCACCACCACGCGCTGAGCGTACTCGAAAACCAGCTCCAAGTCATGGGTGATGATGAGGACCGTTCCTCCCCCCGCCCGGAACTCCTCCAGCAGGCCCATCAGGTCGGCCGCCTCCCGGTGGTCCAGGCCGGTGGACGGCTCGTCCACCAGGAGAATGGGCGGCCGGAGCACCCAGGTGGAGGCCAATGCCAGCCGCTGGCGCTGCCCGCGGCTGAGGGTATACGGGTGCTCGTTCCGGAGGTGGTCCAGCTTCGAGCGCCCGAGCGCCGCCATGGTCTCCTCCTCGACCTGGTCTTTGGGCACTTTGCGGGCGCGCAGCCCGAAGGCGACCTCGTCGAAGACCGACCCGTTGAAGATCTGATAGTCGGGGTCCTGGAAGAGGTACCCGACCAACCGGGAGGCCCGGGCCACACTGAGCTGGGACACGTCCTTCCCCGCCACCACGACGGTCCCAGGCGGGGGCGGCAGCAGCCCGATCAGGTGCTTGGCCAGGGTGGTCTTGCCGGCGCCGTTCTCGCCGATGATGGCGACGAACTCCCCGGCCCGGCAGCTCAGGCTGACGTCGTCCAGGGCCCGGGCGCCGTTCGGATAGCTGAACGAGAGGTGGGAGATCTCGATCAGAGGCGCCGCTGTCTCCCTCCCGCTCAGGGGGTCGTCCGATTCTCCTCCCCCCTTGCCAGGGAGGGGAGGGTGGGGGGTCTCGGCGCCGATCTCGCTCCCCCTCAGGGGGAGGGTCGGGGTTGGGGTGTCCCTGGCCAGCCCCTCCACCACCTCCTCTACGGTGAGGGGCACGACCCGGGAATTGACCCCTCGCTCCTGAAGGTAGTGGTGCAGCAACACGGTGTCCGGGATGCGGATGCCGAAGGTGTCCAGGTCCGATCTGGCGAAGAAGGCGCGGATGGGCTCGTCCCGGACCACCGAGCCGCTCTGCATCAAGATGATCCGGCTGGCGAACCCGGCGACGTCGCCGAGGCGGTCTTCGACTACGACGATGGTCTTCCCCTCCCGGTTGAGCCGGTGCAGGTTCTGGTAGACGTGCCGGCGCCCCTCCGGGTCGAGTTCGGCGGCCGGCTGGTCCAGCACGAGCAGGGGCGCGTCCAGCGCCAGCAGGCAGCTCAATACGACCCGCTGGGCCTCGCCGCCCGACAGCTGGTCTGAACCCCGTTCGAGGTACTCGGTCATGCCGGTGAAGGCGAGGGACGCCATCACCCGCCGCTGAATGTCGTCGATCGGGAGGCAGAGGTTCTCGGGACCGAAACTGACGTCCTCTCGGACCGACAGGCTGAACAGCTGGTTCTCGGGGGCCTGCAAGACGAACCCCAGCAAGGGGGCCACCTCGGCGAGGCGCAAGTCCCGCAGCCGCCGGCCGGCCACGAAGACCTCGCCGTCGAGCTCGGCGCTGATGGAGTGGGGAATCACGCCGGTCAGGCAATAGCACAGGGTGGACTTGCCGCTGGCCGCTGGGCCGGTGATGACGACGAACTCGCCCGGCCTGATGGAGAGCTCGACATCTTTCAGGGCAACGTCCGGCGCGGCATAGTAGCGCGCCGATTTGATCTGGGCCTGCACCAGCTCCGGCGAGCCTTCGACCATGGCGATGAATATAGGCCCACTTCTCCTCCCCCTCAGGGGGAGGGCAGGCAGGGGGGTGTAAGCCCATGCCAAAGCGAAGGCACCTGCCGTAGGATGGGCGCTGGATCGGCGGCCCTTCCGCCGGCTGCAGAAAACCAAAGGGAGTGGGGATATGGCATTTCGAGAGGCATCGCTGGAGACGAAGGCGGCGCCGGCGCGCGTCTGGCGGGTCTGGTCCGACGTGAACACCTGGCCGGAGTGGAACCCCGACATGAAGGAATCGCGGCTCAACGGGCCGCTCAAGCTGGGCGTCACGGGAATGATCAACACCAAGTCCGGCGGCAAACACGACGTCGTGGTGACCCAGTTCGAGGACGGGAAGTCGTTTGAGTTGGAAAGCACCGCCATGCCCATGACCAAGATGGCGATCCGCGCCACGATTACCCCGACCGCTTCCGGCACCCGGATCGCTCAGGGATTCGAGGCGCGCGGCCTCCTGGCTCCGGTGGTCGCGCCGATGATGGCCGGCACGATCCTGGGGACGTTCAACTCGGTTCTGCAGGGCCTCGCTAAGAAAGCCGAATCGGGCGTCTGACCTCCAGGGTCGCCCGCGCGCGACTATACCAGCAGCTTCAGGTCACAGCCGCTGCGTTCGTAGGTTCCGGCCGCTCGTCGGTCGAAGCTAAGGAGCGTCGCACCGGCACGGGCTGCAGTCGCGCCAATCACGGCATCATACGTGGCGCCGCCAGTTATTCCGAGCCTGGGGAGAATCCTCAAGACCGCCTTTAGAGCAGCCGAATCAAGAACCAGATAGTCTTCGGGAAAGCGCTCGGCCAGGAACCGGAACACGACATCCGCCGGTGCACGATGCGGCGGTGGCAACCGGGTGAGGACCGAATAGGTCTCCACGGCGCACTGCGCAATCAGACGGGTGCCCGGTCGCAGGGCTCGGCTGGCGGCGCGATGGGATTCATGCCACGTGGCGAACGCGGCTACCAGAACGCTCGTATCGGCAGCGATCACCGTCGGATTCGCTCGAGCGTTTCCCGAACCTGATCGGAGGTCAGAGGCGGCAGCTTTGCGAGCGGAACCGCGGCCAGAGACTTTCCCTTCCCCTTCAACCGCATCGGCGTCGCAGGGACCTCGATCTCAAGACGGCCATCCTTCACTTGCACCTCAAGCTCCTGCCCGGGGCGAACTCCGAGGGCGTCTCGTAGCGCTTTGGGCACCACGAGCCGCCCGGCCGAATCAATGGTAGCTTTCATGGCATAATTCTACCATGAAAAATGGTATTTCCACCGCCGGATATGGTGGCTCACAGCTGATGGCCGCCGTTCTCGCGAACGGGAACCGATGACGCCCGGGTGACGCGTCTAGGCGGAGGCAGTCATTCGCTTGATGCGTCAGACATCAGCCAGGACACGGTCCAGCGGCCGAGGCACTCGGGCGAGATCCAACGCCTCGATGAGCAAGGCCGCGGATTGAATCTTGCGGCCCCCGTGGGTGCCGAAGAAGCGCCGGAGCTGCTCCTCATCGGTCCGTCCTCGCCAGGCGGGCTGCTTCTGGAAGATGCGGAACGATTCGAGCTCACCCTGAGCGTCGATGACCTGCTCCACAGCAGCGACACCGAGGGAGCGGATCAGCTCGTCCTCGAGGTCTGCCACGCACACATAGAAACCGAGTCGCTCCATATCGGCGCGAGTGAGGTTGGAGCCGAGGCCGGCCCGCTCGAGACCGCGCTGGAAGTCGCCCTCCTGTGCGGCGTCGCAGAGGCCCGCCAGCCTGAGGTCAGACCCCTGAGGGCCGAACCGATGCAGGAAGCTTCCGATGTTCGTCGCACCCCGAATTGGCATGATGGAAATGCCCTCAGCATCAAGATTCCGACCACGGCGCTCAGCTAGCGCTTCGAGCGCGAGCTGGTCACTGACCCCTTCAACGAGCACGACGGCCCGTGCGGAGATGGTTCCAGCTGTCGGTGGACGGTTGACGTTGGGGTAGACCCATGGCTCCTCGTCGTGGGTCATGTCCATGCCCAACAATGTATCGAGTCCCACCTGGTCGCGCCGGACCGACGCGTGACTGCTGTCCACCAGCGTCCGGCGTCGGCTACCCATGTCGAGGAGCTGATCCAGCTCAGTCTCTAGCCGCCTGGCCTACCCCCTCCCCTACCCCTCGCCGAGGAGAAGAGACAAATTTTCTCCCGGCCAACCGCGGGGGCTCGAGCAGCCGACTGCAACAATGGCGGGATGCGTGGAGTGCCAGCCAAGCAGCGTAGCCTGGCCGGCGTCGGACTGGTCATCCTCTCGGGGTGCTGCTTCGGCACGCTGGCGATCTTCGGAAAGGTTGCCTACCGTCTGGGTTTCTCCACTCCCCAGCTGCTGACCTACCGGTTTGCCGGCGCCGCCATCGTGATGTGGGTGGTGGCGGCGTTCATCCGTCAGCCCATCCCCGTGCGCCGAACGCTGATCGGCCTCGGAATCATGGGCGCGGTCGGCTATGCAGGGCAGTCCGGCGCCTACTTCAGTGCCCTGCACTTTATCCCGGCGTCGGCGACCGCCCTTCTCCTCTACACCTACCCGGTGGTGGTAACGCTGGTCGCCGCCGCGTTCCTGGGCGAATCGATGAGCTGGGCAAAGGTCGTCGCTGTGGCCCTCGCGTTCGTTGGTACGGTGCTCGTCGTCCGGGCGCAGCTCACCGGCGCCGCGCCGGTGGGGCTCATCCTCGGCTTGACCTCGGCCGCCATCTATTCCGCCTATATCCTGTACGGCAGCCGATTGCTACCTGGGGTCCCACCGGTGTCGGCGACGGCCACCATCATGACCGCGGCCGCCCTAGTATGGACCGTCCTGACCACCCTGTCGGGCCAGATCGTGGTCACCTGGACCACCGCCCGCGCGGCGCTGCTCAGCGGATTCGTGCTGCTGGGGACGGCCATCCCAGTGCTGACGTTCATCATGGGGTTGCGGTTGATCGGCGCCTCGCGCGCGGCCATCCTCAGCACATTCGAGCCGGCCAGCACGGTCGTGTTGGCGGTCCTCATCCTGGGCGAGTCCGGGAGCCCGCTCCAGTACGTGGGCGGGGTGCTGGTGCTGGCCTCGGTGATCGCTCTCGAGGGGCCAGGCTGGCGTCCAGCGCGCGTCCTGGCGCAGGCGGCTCGCGAATGAGGGTGGCTGGTCCAGCACCGTGGCACGCCATCCTGGCCCAGCTCCCCCAGCTAACCTAAAGCCGCGATGCGCCGCCCAGTCGGCTTGTTGCTGCTGGCGCCCGTTGCCTTCCTCGCCCTTGCCGGGTTGGCCGCAGGCCTGGGATGGATCGCGATCCACCTCGCGCAATCGGCGGACCTGGGCGTCGTCCGGTTCGCGGCTGCGCATCGCTCGAGCACGGCGACTTATGTGATGCATCGCCTGTCGGACCTGGCAGGCGAGAACTCGGTGATCATCATCGTGGGAGCATCTGCCCTCGTCTTTCTCGTCTTTCGTCATATCGTTGACGCCCTGGCCGTGATCGCCTCGGCGGCCGGGATGCTCTTGCTCTATGAGGTGGTGGTCCGGTGGGTGGGCCGGCCGCGCCCACCCGTCTCGCACCTGGAAAATCCGGGCGGCTGGAGCTTTCCCTCTGGACACGTCGCCAACTCGACCGCGGTGTACGTCGCCATCGTGCTGGCGGTTTCCGTTTCCGCGCGACTTCCCTGGCTTCGTCCTCCCCTGATCCTGGTGGCCGCGGTCCTGATTGCGGGTATCGCTGCCTCACGGGTCTACCTTGGCCTCCATTACCCGACAGACGTGGCGGCTGGCTTCTTGCTCGGCGTCTGCTGGGCCCTCGTCGTGCGCAAGACCGTGGACGGCCTGGCTCTCACCGTGCGCTCGCCGATGGTTCGTCCGTGAACTTGGTCGACCGGGTGGATGGCGCGTTGGGCAATGGGGTCGAAGGCGTCGTGACCTGGCACCATCGGCGTCGCCTAGGGCGGGTCGGTTGGGAGCGGATATTGACGGCAGGCGCCGGGGCGTGGGCCGAAGGCGATCCGCCGCCGCACGCCGGCAATGCGGTTGAGGTGCTGATTGATGGCGCCGAAGCGTTCGCAGCGATGGTCCGGGCGCTTCGCCAGGCCCGCTCGCACGTTCACGTATCCGGGTGGCACATTACACCGGGATTCTGGCTGACCCGGGATGGCGCGCCGACGGTACTGCGGGAGATCCTTGCCGAGCTGTCGACCCGGATGCAGGTTCGGGTGCTGCTCTGGGCCGGAGCGCCCTTGCCACTCTTCCGCCCCTCGCGCAGCGACGTGCGCAAAGCGCGCGACGAGCTGGTGGCCGGGACTGCCATTACCTGCGCGCTGGATGCCCGAGAGCGGCCCATGCACTGCCACCATGACAAGACGATCGTCATTGACGACCGCGTGGCGTTTGTGGGCGGGATCGACCTGACCAACCTGGCCGGGGATCGGTACGACACGCCCCACCATCCGTTCCGAGACGCAATCGGCTGGCATGACGTGGCATCGCGCATCGAAGGGCCGGCCGTGGCGGACGTTGCCGCGCACTTCCGGATGCGCTGGCAGGCCGTCACGGGGGTGACCCTGCCGGCGGCCTCCACGCCGGTCGCGGCGGGGAGCGTCGAGGTCCAAGTGGTGACGACGATCCCGGATGGCATGTACCGGCAGCGGCCCACCGGCGATTTCCGCATCCTGGAGACCTACTTGCGGGCACTTCGATCCGCGCGCCAGTTCATCTACCTCGAAAATCAATTTCTCTGGTCACCGGAGATCCTTGCCGTGCTGCGTCAGAAGCTGCGGAATCCTCCGTCGACGAATTTCCGAATCCTGATGGTTCTCCCGGCAAAGCCGAACAGCGGGGGCGACGACACCCGCGGACAGTTGAGCACGCTCGCGCAGATCGACGAGCACGCCGACCGCCTCCTCGCCTGCACTGTCTACACGCGGGGCGAGGCTCGCGACTATCCGGTCTATGTGCACGCGAAGGTCGGGATCGTCGACGACCAATGGCTGACCATCGGGTCGGCCAACCTCAACGAGCACTCGCTCTTCAACGACACTGAGGTGAACATCGTCGTGCGTGATCCGGGCCTGGTGGGCGCCACGCGCCGCCGGCTCTGGGCCGAACACCTGGAACGCCCGGTCGAGCAGGTGAGCGGGGGCCCGGCTGAGGTCATCGACCGGCTCTGGAAACCAATAGCCCACGAGCAGGCCGAGCGCCGCAAGCGGGGGGAGCGAGCGACCCACCGGCTGACCGAACTCCCCGGGGTGTCTCGTCGTTCTGGTCTTTTGCTCGGACCGCTGCAAGGCTTACTCGTTGACGGCTGACGCCGGGGGAAGAGGGTATACCGAGCGCACGCCGACCGGTGCAGAAGCGAGCGGCGCTGGTTGCGCAACCCCGGCACCTGGCCCGTCGTAGTCAGGGTCCGCAGTCTAACTATGAGTCGTCAGGGGCTGATTTGTAACGGCGAGTAGGCGGCTCTGATCAGCTCGCGAGCGGACCATTTCGTAATAGTCCGCGGGGCTATCGACAGCTTCCGCGCGTTGCAAGGCGCTCGAAATCATCGTCGCTTTAATTTTCGCGCTTCGTGATCGATCCGCCACCCAGAAATGTCGGGATCATGGCTTTTCCCGTAACGGGGCCGCGCAAGACTAGCGCCGGGAGGAGAGAATGCAACGCTTTTCGCAACACTTCACGATCCCGGCCGGCCGTGTTCGGCGCGTTCCGCTGAGCCTGTTGGTTGCCGGTGGGCTGATTGCCCTGGCAGCAGGCGCCGACCTGGCGAACGTTACGGCACAGGCCACCCCACCGCAGCTCACCAAAATCATGGTCTTGATGTTCGAGAACAACTCGCAAGACGTTGCCTATGCGGGCATGCCGACCCTGGTCTCGCTGGCCGCGCAGTACGGCAAGGCGACCAACTACACGGGGGTCACCCATCCCTCAGAAGGGAACTACGTGACGATCCTGTCTGGCCAGGGCGCCAGTACCTGCGGCCTCGCCGACCCGCTGCCGACCGAGTGCACACAACCGGGAGGCACCGTTTTCGGCGCTGGCATCGGTGCCGGTAAGACGGCCAAGCTCTACCAGGAGGACATGGATCCAGCCTGCTCCGCCACGGCCGACTATGGGCACAACCCATGGTTGTTCTTCCCGGCGGAGGCGAGCCTCTGCCAACAGAACGACGTGCCGATGGGGACCACGACCTCCGGCAACCTCTTTGCTGACATACACAACGGCACGCTCCCCAATGCGAGCATGGTCGTCCCCAACGACTGCAACAATGCGCACAGCTGCGCGCTGTCGGTGGCCGACGCCTGGCTCAGCTCGTGGCTATCCGTGATCTTCGCCGGCACCGACTGGCAGTCGGGCCACCTCGCCGTGGTGGTGACCTTCGATGAGGGCGAGACGACGGAGGACGTCGCCTTCGTGGTCGCATCGCCAACCGTGACCGCCGGCACGGTCTTCGGTTCGGCGGCCGATCATTGCTCGCTGTCGCGCCTGTACGCGCAAGTGCTGGGCGTGGCCGCCATGAACTGCGCCACCACGGCGACCGACCTGGCTACGCCCTTCAACTTCGGTGCCGCCGGGCCCGCCCCGAGCCCAACCCCGACGGTTACCCCAACGCCGAACCCCACGCCCACTCCAACGCCGACTCCGACGGCGACGCCCACCCCAACCCCAACCCCGTCGCCAACTCCGAGCCCCATTCCTACGCCGGGAAGCTTCTTCCCCAAGGGGCTCTTTCGGTTCGGCGGGACGGACTACAGCAACATGACCGGCGCCGGCTTCAATGCCGTCACCGATGGCACTGACCCGGGCACTCTGAACACGCTGGGGGCCAATGGTCTCGAGGGCCTGGCCTGGCTTGGCCAGTACGTCAACAGTAGCTGCAGCTGGGAACTGAGCGATGCGGAGGTCGCCTCCCTCGTCGACTCCATCAAGGGCAATCCAAACCTGCTCGCCTACCAGGTTGGAGACGAACCAAATCAGCTCAGCTGTCCCCAAGCGCCGCAGCAGTTTGCGGCGCGGACAGCGCTGATCCACCTGCACGACCCGCATGGCCTGACGTACACGACCTCGGATGAGTTCAACGACCCGTCGCAGACGCCAACCACCTCCGCCTTCGCCGGCAGCGTGGATATCCTTGGATTCGACATCTACCCCTGCTTCCAGGGGAAGACGAGCTGCGATTTCAGCATGATCGACCGGGCCGTCCCGGTGATCCAGTCGCTGCATCTGCCGCGCTGGTGGGCGGTCGTCCAGGATTTCCAGGACAGCAACTGGCGCTGGCCGACGCCAACCGAACTGACCGAGGAGTTCAATCGCTGGAGCAATAGCGGGATGACCGGCTACCTCGTATTCGCCTGGGACTATCTGGGTGCCGACATCACCGCGCAGCCGGGCAACGTCGGCGCGCTGGCCCTGATCAACGCCACGTTTGGCGGCCAGGCACCGACGCCTACCCCTACCCCGACACCGACGCCGGCTCCGACCCCGACGCCTACCCCGACGCCGGCTCCGACGCCGACGCCTACCCCGAGGCCGACACCGACCCCGACGCCGGCTCCGACCCCGACGCCTACGCCGACCCCCTCCCCGTCCCCGACTTCAACACCCACACCGGCCCCGACGGCGATCACCTATATCGGTCGGGTTGCAAGCGGCACTTCATCGTCGAGTCCCAACTCGGCGGTGCTCCGGGTTGGCGGAGCCGGGGTGAGAAGCGGCGATTCGATCATCATCTCGCTGCTCCTGAGCACCACCTCGTCTCTGACCGACACCGTGTCGGTCACCGATAGTGCCGGCAACACATACACCGTCGACCGAGACACCAACGATGGGACGGACGGAGACCGCCTCCTGATCATCTCGAGCTTGCGGGTGCGCGCGCTCGCTCCCGGAAGCACCGTCACCGTCACCTTCCCAGATTCGGCCGAGTACCACGTCAGCGCCGATGAGTTCGCCGGGCTCGGCGCCATCGACCAAAGCGCCGGCGCGTCCGGATCGACGTCCAGCTTCGACTCTGGGCTCACGCTCACGACCGGTCAGCCCACGGAACTCCTGTTTGGGAACGTTGGGATCGAGTCGGGAGATCAGCCGGAGTGGGCTGCCGGCTGGAGCGCGATGCCCGCGCTCTCGATTGACGCCGACTTTATGGACACCGCTTATCGAGTGGTCGGCGCCACTGGCCGGTACGCCTCTGACGGATCCGTCGAGGATGGCGTCTGGATGGCAGGGATCGTGACCTACACCGGCCAATGATGAGGAAGGACTGCGTCAAGATAATGGGAGGCGGTTCGCTAACCGCCTCTCATTAGTGACGCGACCGGGGAGAAGCGAATCCTGGAATGCTGCTCGCGTCTGTCACCCTGGTGCTCATCGGCGGAGCCAAGCGAGCGTTGCCCTACTGAGGAATCAGCGAGACACGAGTGTAGGGGCCGCTAGCGAAGAGCTGCCAGATGGCCACGGATCTGGTCCGTGACGGCGTCGGGCTGCTCCACATTCGCCAGGTGGGAGGCGCCCGGGACGAGCACGAACTCCGCGCCGGGGATTCGCCGGGCCAGCTGCCGCGACTGCTCGGGCGGCGTCGATTGGTCGTCGGCCGCGGCCACCACGAGCGTGGCGGCTGCGATCCGGGGCAGGTCGTCGCGCAGATCCATGCCAGCGAGCGCCTCGCACGTGGCGGCGTACCCTTCGGGTGGCGTCGACAGGAGAATCGTGCGGATCGCCGCGACCGTTTCCGGCCGGCGGGCCGCGAAAGCCGGTGTGAACCAGCGCCCAATGACGGCATCGGCAATGGATGCCATCCCCTGGGTGCGCACCTGCCGTGCCCGGGCAGCGTAGTCGTCGGGACGCACCATCCGCGCGGCCGCACAGCAGACGACCAGGCGGTCGAGCCGCTCGGGTGCGTTAGCGGCAAGCCAGAGGCCGACCATTCCTCCCAGGGAGAGGCCACAGAACGAGACCCGCCCGAGCCCCAGCCGGTCGAGCAGCCTCACCAGATCCCGGCCGAGGTCGCCAATCTGGTACGGTCCAGCCGGGACCGACGAGGCGCCATGGCCGCGTTGGTCGTAGCGAAGCAGGCGGAAGTCTGCCGAGAGGCGCGCCACCTGCTGATCCCACATCGCCAGCGATGCGCCCATCGCGTGCGACAGCACCAGCACGGGGGCGCCCACCGGACCGTCCATTCGGTAGTGGACGTCAATCGCGGGTTGCTCGAGGTCGCCCAGCGTCATCGAGCGTCGCCGGCGTCAGTATCGAGGTCGCCAAGCACCTCCTGCGCGATCCGAAACGCGGCGTTGCCTGCCGGGACCCCGCAGTAGACGGCCGTTTGCAGGAGGATCTCGGCGATTCAGGGCCACGGTCATCGCCACTGTGATGGCGCTGCGGGTGCGCCGGTCGAGACCAGGCCGGGCCCAGATCTCGCCCCAGGCGTAGCGCGTGATGAGGTCTTGAAAGTCTTCAGTCAGTGGTGTGGTGGCCGCCTGTGCGCGATCGACGTGCTCATCCCCGAGCACCTCGCGGCGAATTTTCATCCCTCGCTTATGCCGCTCGTCGTCGTTCATTCCTCTTCTTCCCGGTGCGCATGATACGCAGCTAGCGCGCGCTCGATCAGCAAGCCGGCGACGCCGAGATACCCGGCCGGGTCGAGAGCGGCGGCCAACTCGTCCCGGTGGAGATACGGCGTGATGGCCGGGTCCTCCTGGAGCACGGCCTCAAATGGCCGGCCGGTTGACGTCGCCGTGGCAACGGCGGCGTCCACCAGCGCCCTCGCCATGACCCGGTCCACGCGCTCCCCAAGCAGCATCACCACGCGCTCCGCCATGATGCGGCCTCCGGTGAGGTCAAGGTTCCGTCGCATCCGGTCTGGGTCGACCTGCAGCCCCGCCAGCAGCGACGCCAGCCTGAAGGCGGCGCCGCCGGCCAGCCGCAGGGTCTCCGCCAATGCCGGCCATTCCGCCTGCCACGCGCCGGCGGCCCGCTCGTGTTCCTGGAGCATCGCCCCTTGCAGCACCGCCACCTGGGCGTTGAGGCCTCGCACCGCGGCCAGGATCTCGATCGCATCCACCGGGTTGTGCTTCTGTGGCAGCGTTGACGAGGCTCCCCGTCCCGCCAGGGCGCGCTCGGAGAGCTCGCCGACCTCGGTCTGCGCCAGAAGCACGACATCCAGGGCAACCTTCCCAGCCACGCCGGCCGCGATCCCGAGGGCCGTCGCCAGCTCGACCACGCGGGCTCGGGCCGTGTGCCACGGCAGGATCGGCTCCGGCAGGGCGAGCTCGGCCGCCAGCTCCCGGGCGACCTCCAGGCCGCGATCCGAGAGCGCGGCCAGGGTGCCCGCGGCGCCACCGAGCTGCACCGCCAGTCGGGTGCGACGAACCCGGATGAGATCGGATCGCGCCTCAACGATGGCGGTGAGCCAGCCGGCCGCTTTCAGGCCGAAGGTGGTGGGCAGCGCCTGCTGCAGCAGCGTGCGCGCCGCCATGAGGGTGGCGCGGTGCCGGTCGGCGAGTGCCGCTGCCGAGGCGGCCGCCTGCTCCAGGTCCGCCAGGATGAGCTCGAGGCCGCGCCGCGCGATCAGCATCATCGCCGTATCCAGGATGTCCTGGCTGGTCGCTCCGCGATGCACAAAGGGCGCGGCATCCTTGGGCACGGCTGCCCGCAGTGCATTGACCAGCGGAACCACCGGATTCGCGCTGCGAACGGCGGCCCGGCCGAGTTGAGCCACGTCGAACTCGTCAACGCGGCAATGGCTCGCGATTCCCTCGGCCGCCGTCGCCGGAATCAGGCCGATCCGCGACTCGGCCCGCGCCAGCGCCGCCTCGACATCGAGCATCGCCTGCACCCAGGCGCGGTCCGACACAGTGACCAGCATCAGATCGGTGCTGAGGCTGGGCCCGAAGAGCGCGTCAGATGGCAAAGAACACCGTCTCCCGTTCGCCCTGCAGCCTGATGTCGAAGTGCAGCACGCCACCGCAATTCTTCGCCATGAGCGTCGCCCGACGGGACGGATCGACGAGGATCAGAACCGGATCGGTCGCGTTGGCCTCCGGCTCGTCAGGAAAGTACATCCGCGTCACCAGGTGACGGAGCAGGCCCCGGGCGAACACCGTGACGTTCAGGTGGGGCGCCTGCGCCCGTCCATCTGGCGCCGGCGTGGCGCCGGGCTTGACGGTGATGAAGCTGAATGCACCTTCAGTGTCGGTACGGCAGCGCCCAAATCCCGTCGCCTGGCCGTCGGCCACCGTGCCATACCGGCCTCGGTCGTCTGGCTGCCAGATTTCCAGCAGCGCGTCGGGGACCGGGTCGCCGTTGCCATCCAGGACCTGGCCCTCGACTCGAATCGTGGCGGCCGACCCCGGCTGGGCGATCTCCTCCCCCTTTTCGAAGGGCAGTCCGACGCCGAAGAAAGGACCCACCGTCTGGGACGGCGTCAACGAACCGCTCATGCCTTGTCCTCGAAGGGGGTCGCCGCGGGCCCGCGGAGGACGATGTCCCACTGATAGGCGAGCGCCCATTCGGGGATGGTTGCCTGCGGATCGAATTGGGACACCAGCCGCTCCCGGCCGGCCTGGTCTGGGATCGACTGCAGGATCGGATCGCGCGGCATCAACGGGTCGCCCGGGAAGTACATCTGGGTCACCAACCGGCTTCGGAACTCAGTGCCGAAGAGGGAGAAGTGGATATGCGCCGGGCGCCACGCGTTGCGATGGTTCTTCCACGGATACGCACCGGGCTTGATCGTAATGAAGCGATATCGACCTTCATCGTCCGTCAGGCAACGACCCCCGCCACTGAAGTTGGGGTCGAGCGGCGCCGGGTGCTGGTCATCCTGGTCGAGGTAGCGGCCGGCTGCGTTCGCCTGCCAGATCTCGACGATCGTGTTCCGCACCGGTCGCCCGTCGCTGTCCAGCACACGGCCGGTGACAATGATCCGCTCACCGATGGGTTCGGCTGCATGCTGCCGGGTCAGGTCATGATCCAGCTCAGCGATGGCGCGGGGAAATAGCGGCGCCGGGAAATCATGGAACCCGTCGGGCAGGTGGACCAGCGGCTTGGCCGGGGCGCGTAGTCGGGTCCCAACATAGTCGGGGTACAGATAAGGTGGTTCGCGCTCGTCTTCGCGGTCGCTCATGACCCCCCACCCCGACCCTGCCCACGCGGGAAATCCCGCGACCCTGACGACAGTGGCTCCCCGGCAAGGGGGGAGGGAGAATCTTGCCGGTGTAGCCAGTAGCCGACTGGAAAGACTTGCAGATGCAGGCGGCTGCTGATCAGGCCCCAGATTCCTTTCGGCAAGAACATGGCGATGCCCACGGCCAGCGACCCGAGCAGGATCAGGTACCAGGCGCCGAGCTGGGCCAGGCTCTGCTGGATCGCGATAAAGATGCCCGTTCCCAGAATGGGTCCCTCGATACTGCCCAGGCCGCCGATCAGCGCGATGAAAATCATCTTCGCAGACCACTGCACGCTGAAGATCGCGCTCGCCAGCACGTTGAGCTGGCTGATGATCAGCAACGCGCCGGCTGCGCCGCAGCCTGCGGCGGACACGACGTAGACGGCACGCTGCGCGCTGGTGACGCGAACGCCGACACTGCGTGCCGCCAACTCGTTGTCCCGGATCGCGGTGAGATCGAGCCCCATCCGGCTGCGCAGCAGGAGATAGGTGGCCAGCAGCGCCGCACCGGCGACGGCCAGCGCACTCCAGTAGGTCACCGCCTGGCGCAGCACCGGATCGATGAGGGCAAGGCCGGGCAGCGCGGTGCCGGTCCCTCCTCCCAGCGAGCGGACCCGCACCAGGGCCAGGAAGAAGACCTCGGCGACGACCCAGGTGCCGATGGCGAAGTATTCCGCGCGCAGACGGAACACCAGAAAAGAGACCGGGACCGCGACCGCCGCGGAGACCAGCAGGGCGGCCGGGATGGCGACATAGGCGTTGATCCCGTTTTGCGCCAGCACCAGGACCGTGTACGCGCCGACGCCGACGTAGGCCTGCTGTCCCACGGAGATCAGCCCGCAGTAGCCAGCGAGCAGGTTCCACATGCTGGCCAGCACCACCAGGATGAAGGCGTTGACGAGCAAATCGGTCACGTCCGCGTAGACGACGTAGGGCAACGTGGCCAGCGCGACCACGACCACGAGAGCCCCGACAATCCCCCAGAGCGCCGACCGCCGCGAGCGTGTGACGCGCATCAGGTCGCCAGCCGGGCACGGATCAATCCTTGCGGGCGGAACGCGAGGACGGCGAGGAAGACCAGGTGGCCGGCGAGGACCCCGCCACTGGGATCGATCTGGGCGCCGATCGTTTGGGCGACACCCAGGACGATGCCGCCGAGCAACGTGCCCCAGAGCGAGCCCAGGCCACCGATGATGACCGCCTCGAACGCAAAGACCAGGCGCGGCGGACCGGCACTGGGATCGAAGGAGGAATACGTCCCGAGGGCGAGCCCGGCGAGGGCGACCGAGGCGAAGGCGAGCGCGGCCGCGATCGCAAACACATGATGCGTGTCGATGCCAGCAATGGATGCCGCCTCCTGGTCATCGGCGGCGGCCCGGATCTGCCGCCCCATCGCCGTGCGCGAGAGGAAGAGCTGGAGGCCGATCAGCAGGGCGACGGCGGTGCCGAAGATGATCAGGGACACGTACGCGATCGACACCTCGGGCGTGATCCGCAGCGACGCGGAGATGAGGTGGCCGACGTCGAAGGAATGACTGTCGGCCGAGGCGAACACCAGCAAGGCATTCTGGATCACGACGGAGAGGCCGAAGCTCACGAGCAGAGTGGTCAGCGGTGAGACGTCCAGGCTCTTCTGGATGATCAAGCGCTGGCCCGCGTAGCCCAGCAGCGCGAACAACGGCGCCACGATGACGATGGTGGCCAGCGCCGGTAGGTGGGTGGTTGTCACCACGAGGAGCGCCAGGTAGGCGGCCAGAACGGCGAAGTCACCGTGGGCCAGATTGACGACGCGGATGACCCCGAACAGGATCGACAAGCCGCAGGCGAACAGGGCGTAGAGGCCGCCCAGGAGGATGCCCTGGACGATGGCGTTGACCCAGTTCATGCGGCGCTCCCTGGGCCGGTCCGGCCGGCCAACCCGAAGTAGGCGGCTTCGATCTGTGCCGTCGTCGCCTCAGCGGGTTTGCCCTCCAGCGTGGTGCGACCCTCGAGCAGGCATTGAAACCGGTCGGCGATCCGGAGCGCCTGAGCGACATCCTGCTCGACAAGTAAAACCGCCATGCCCGTCTCGACCAGCTCCGGGAGGACGCCGTAGATCCGCCGCACCATGGTGGGCGCCAGGCCGAGCGAGAGCTCATCGAGGAGGAGCACCCGCGGATTCGCCATCAGGGCGCGGCCAATGGCCACCGCCTGCTGCTCGCCTCCGGAAAGGTGGACCGTCGGCTCGTGGCGCCGATCCCCCATCCACGAAAAGAGTTGGTAGACCGCGCCCAGGCTCCAGGCACCGGGTCGTCCCGATGATCGGCCGACCAACAGGTTCTCCTCCACGCTCAGCGATGGAAAGAGTCGGCGGGCTTCGGGAACGAGCGCGATCCCCTCCCGGACCCGGGCATGCGGCGGTAGCAGGGTGATGTCCCGGCCGCCGATCAGGATCGAACCAGCGCTCGGACGATGCAGACCGATGATCGACCGCAGCAGCGTGGACTTGCCCGCGCCGTTGGCGCCAATGATGGCCAGGGTCTCACCCGGCGCCACCCTGAGGCTGACGTCCGTGAGCGCTTGCAGGTATCCATGCCGGACGGTCAGGTGGTGAACGTCAAGCACCGATGTCGACTCCCAGGTACACCTCCTTCACCTCCGGGTTGGCCAGCACCTCCTGCGGGTCGCCTTCGGCGATCAGGCGACCGCCGGCGAGGCAGATGATGCGGCTGACGGCGCGGGTGAGGGCGTGCACGACATGCTCCACCCAGACGACGGCCACCGACCGCTGGCGCACCTGCTCGACGATCTCGACCAGCGCTGCCATTTCGGGATCCGTCAGCCCGCCGGCGACCTCATCGAGCAGGAGGATGCGCGGCTGGGTTGCCAGCCCGCGGGCCAGCTCCAGGCGTTTCCGCTGCAGCAAGCCGAGTCGTCCCGCCGGACGGTTCGCGTCCTCGGACAGTCCCGTCTCCTCGAGGATCCGGGCCGCAACGGTGTAGCCCTGTAGCCGGGAAAGCTGGCCACCGCGATAGGCCGCCACCAGCAGGTTCTCGAAGACGGTCATGTTCTCGAATGGACGGGGCACCTGGTAGGTGCGCGCGATCCCCATGCGGCACCGCGTGGCCGGGTCGAGCCGGAGAACGGACCGCCCATCGAAGCGCACATCACCCGCGTCGGGCTTCAGGTCGCCGGCGATCATCGCGAACAGCGAGCTCTTCCCAGCGCCGTTCGGCCCCACGATCCCCACCGTCTCCCCCGCTTGGAAGCGGAGCGACAGGCTGTCGGCGACCGTGATCCGGCCAAACCGCTTGCTGACGCCGGCCAGCTCGAGAAGGGCCGCCTCCGCCGTCATGGATTGGTCGGGACGAGGTCTCCGTTTAGGGGAACGTTCTTGTTGGCGCTGTTGTCCACCACGACCATGCTATAGGGGAACT
Source organism: Chloroflexota bacterium (assembly GCA_005880615.1). Taxonomy (GTDB): domain Bacteria; phylum Chloroflexota; class Dormibacteria; order CF-121; family CF-121; genus CF-121. Next base: position 6,706 of record VBID01000059.1, on the reverse strand, counting down.
TCGTCCCCTTCTTCCACTGCACGCCGACCGGCTTCTGGATCGCCACGCCGGGCACCGGCCCCGTGGTGAAGTCGAGCGGACCGCTGATCCCCGTGTAGTTCATGCTCTTGAGCTGCGCCGCCACCGCGGTATGGTTGTGCGGATCGTCGACGGCGGTGAACGCCTTGTGGGCGATCTCAAACAGCGAGTGCACGGAGCCGATGCTCTGCACCCATTGCTTGCCGGTGGCCGACTCAAAGGAATCCGCGAACTGCTTACAGGTCTGCCCGGTGAGCGTCGAGGTGTAGGGATGGTAGGGCGTCCACCAGGCGTCGGTGGCGACGTTATTGACCAGGTCGCCGATGGCTTCGGTATCCGCCGGAAAGAGGAGGACCTTGGCCACGGTGGCCAGCTTCGGCTTGAACCCTGCCTGGGCCGCCTGTTTCCACATCGTGTTGAAGTCGGGCGGGATGGGGGCGTTGGTAAAGAGCGTCGCGCCCTTGCTCTTGAAGTTGGCGATCATGCTGCTGTAGTCCTGCGTCCCGTCCGTATAGGAACCGCCGTCGATATTGTGGTAGCCCGCCTGCGCGGAGTAGAACTCGAGACCGGTCTTGTTGTCGCGGAACGCGTTGCCGTCGGCATCGTTGGGGTAGGTGAAGGCGACCACCTTGTTGGTATTCATCCGGTCCCACATCGGGATGAAGCATTCGCCGAACTGCTGCATGCCGAAGAAGAACATGGTGGTGAAGTTGAAGCTGGTCCCGGGCTTCCCGCCGCGGGCGAAAAACCACGCCTCCCAGGGCACGATGGTGGAGACACACGGGATCCCGTTCGCCTCACAGGCGTCGGCCACCGGGTTGGTCGTCTCTGGGGTCGAAGAGGTAAGGATCAGGTCTGCCTTGTCGGTCAGGATCAGGTCGCGGGCGACCTGCGACGCGCGATCCGGGCTCGACTGCGTGTCCTTGACCACAATCTTCACGTCGTAGGTCTTGCTGCCGAGCTTGAAGCCATTCTTGTAGGTGCTCGTGGCCCTCACCTGGTCGAGGACGTAGTTGTCGCCGGACGCAAACCCGGCCAGCGCGCCGGTCTGGGGGCTGACATAGCCGATCACGATCGTGCCGCTGCTGGTGGTGCTCGAGCCCTTGATCCCGCCGCAGGCGGCCAGCAGGTCGGCCGAGCCGAGCATCAGGGCGCCCCCTCCGATCGTCTTCAAGACCTGCCGACGGCTGACTCGCCTCTCGAACGACAACCCTTGGTCGGCCATGTCCCTTCTCCTCCCTCTTAGGGCTTCAAATTCGTCAGTACACGGACTATAGTTTTCGAACCGGCCCATGTCAACCTCGCATGAAGACCTGCGCCGCCATCCCGGTCACCTGATCCGGCGCGCCCAGCAGGTCCATTACTGGCTCTGGAACGCCGAGGTCTCGCCCGAGGTGACCTCGCCCCAGTTCGCCGTCCTCTACGCGCTGCGGGCGGAGAAGAACATCGACCAGAAGACGCTGGGCGAACGAGTCTCCCTGGACCGCTCCACCACAGCCGAGGTGGTCGCCCGGCTCAAAGCCCGCGGGCTGGTGCAGCGCATCCGGGACCCGAAAGATGCCCGGCGCAATCTGCTCCGGTTGACCCCCGCCGGCCTGCGCACCGCCGAGCGCCTGATCCCCAGGGCCGTCCGCATGAACCGGCTGCTCGTCTCCGTGCTGTCCGAGTGCGAGCAGGCCGAGCTGCTGCGGATGCTGAACCTCGTCGTCCACGCCGACGAACGCCTGCGCCGGCAGCGCCAAGCAGATCCCAACGGCGGGCGCGACGACCATGCTGAAGCCGGATGACGCAGGTCGGAATCATCGGGGCCGGCCCGGCCGGGCTCATGCTTTCGCACCTGTTGCACCGGCAGGGAATCGCGTCCGTGGTGCTGGAGCGGCGTCCCCGCGACTACGTCGAGCGCCGGGTGCGGGCGGGCGTCCTGGAACAGGGGTCGACCGATCTGCTCGCCTCCACCGGCATGGGCGAGCGCATGACCCGCGAAGGCCTTGTCCACGACGGCATCAAGCTTCGCTTCGCCGGCGAGCAGCATCGGATCGATTTCCGCCAGTTAACGGGGCGCGGCATCACGGTCTATGGCCAGCAGGAAGTGGTCAAGGACCTGATCCAGCGGCGCCTGGCCGATGCCGGCGAGATCTGGTTCGAGGCCGAGGCCATCGCCATCGAGGGCATCGAGGATGACCGTCCTCGCATCGCGTACCGCCGCCAAGGCGAGCAGGCAAACCTCTCCTGCGACTTCGTGGCCGGCTGCGATGGCTCGCACGGCGTCGCCCGGACCGGGCTGGAAGCCAAATCGTACGAACGGAGTTATCCCTTTGCCTGGCTCGGCATTCTGGCGAAGACGCCGCCCGCCTCGGATGAGCTCATCTACGCCTACCACGAGCGCGGCTTTGCCCTGCACAGCATGCGATCGCCCGAGCTCAGTCGCCTCTATCTCCAGGTCGACGCCGACGACACGACGGACGCCTGGCCGCAGGCGCGAATCTGGGACGAGCTTCGCCTTCGCCTTGCCGAGCCAAAACTGCAACCCGGCGAGATCATCGACAAGGGCATCACGCCGATGCGCTGCCTGGTGACCGAGCCCATGCAGCGCGGCCGCCTCTTCCTGGCCGGCGACGCCGCGCACATCGTTCCCGCGACTGGCGCCAAGGGCATGAACCTCGCGCTGGCCGACGTCAAGGTGCTGGCGGAAGCCCTGACGGCATGGTATCGATCGCGATCGCGCGACCTGCTCGACCGCTACTCCGACCTGTGCCTGCGGCGTGTCTGGCGCGCCGAGCACTTCTCGGCCTGGATGACGGCCCTGCTTCACCGGGACCCGACCGGCGATCCCTTCGATCACAAGCTCCGACTGGCCTACCTGCGCTACGTTGTCACGTCTGAAGCAGCAGCGACCACCCTGGCGGAAAACTACGTTGGATTCGATCCCTCCTCTCCTTCCCCCTTGCGGGGCAGGTCGGGGAGGGGGTAAATAGAAGAGCCAAGAGAGGAGGAAGCGATGAGCACAGTCGTATCTGACGAGAAGGCAGCGGCCAAGACCGCTCCGAAGGAATACCAGCAGTTCATCAATGGCGAATGGGTCGGCGCATCCAAGGGCGCCACCTACCCGGACCGAAATCCGTTCACGGGCGAGACCATGGCGACCATCCCCGCATCGACGCGCGAGGATTCCAAACGCGCGGTTGAGGCCGCGGCTGGCGCCTTTCCCGCCTGGTGGAAGACGCCGCCCGGCGCCAAGCAGCGCCTGTTCCTGAAAGCGGCCGACATCCTCGAACGCCGCCAGATGGAGGTGGTCGGCCTGCTCGCCGCGGAGACCGGCTGCACCTTCGGCTTCGGCATGTTCCAGACGATCTTCACCCCCAACCTCCTGCGCCAGGTTGCCGGCCTCGTATATCAGCCGATTGGCGAGATCATCCCGGCCGACCTGCCGGGCGCCTTCTACATGGGCGTCCGCCAGCCGGTCGGCGTCGTCGCCGGGTTGGCGCCCTGGAACGCGCCCCTCATCCTGTCGTTGCGGTCGATCGCGACACCCCTCGCGTTCGGCAACACGGTGGTCCTGAAGCCGTCCGAAGAGTCGCCCATCACGGGCGGCATCCTGTACGCCGAGATCTTCGAGGAGGCGGGGTTCCCGGCCGGCGTCTTCAACGTGGTGACGCATGCGCCCGGCCAGGCCGAGCCGGTGGTCGATGAGTTCATGGAAAACCCCAAGGTGCGCCGGATCAGCTTCACCGGGTCAACGAAAACCGGCCGGATTCTCGCCGAGAAGGCGGCCCGCCACCTGAAGCGGATGGTCCTCGAGCTCGGTGGACAGAACCCCTTGATCGTGCTGGCCGACGCCGACCTGGAATATGCCGTCAATGCGACCGCCTTCGGCACCTTCCTGCACCAGGGGCAGATCTGCATGTCCGCGCGCCGGATCATCGTCGAGCGTCCCGTGGCGAAGGAGTTCATCGAGAAGCTGGTTGCCAAGACCAAAGGCCTCAAGGTCGGCAGTCCCACCGAGATGGACACGATCATCGGCCCACTCATTAACAAGCAGGCGCTGGAGCGGGTCCGGGCACGGGTCGATGAGGCGGTCAGCCACGGAGCGAGGGTTCTCACTGGCGGCAAGGTGCTGGGCGCTTGCTACGAACCCACCCTCCTGACCGACGTACCGGCCGACGTTGCCATCAGCAAAGAGGAGACCTTCGGGCCGGTCGCCACCATCACGATCGTGGACGATGCCGACGAGGCGGTCAGGGTCGCGAACCAGACGACCTACGGCCTATCCGCCGGCATCCTAACGCGTGACGCGGATCGCGGGCTGGCCTTGGCCGAGCGCATCGAGGCCGGGATCGTGCACATCAACGACCAGCCGGTCAATGACGAACCCCAGGTCCCCTTCGGCGGCGTAAAGGACAGCGGCTACGGCCGCTTCGGCGGTGGCGAGGCGATGCACGAGTTCACCGAGATGCGGTGGGTGACGGTGCAGAGCCAGGGGAGGCCGTTTCCCTTCTAGCCCCTTGCAACGCGCCGACCACCTCCTGCGCGGTGCTGACCCAGCCGAAGAACGTCGTGACATTGTGGATCGTGGCTCGCTGGATCTCCGGCGGGCCAGCCGGCATGGTCGCGTCCTCGATCATCACCGGCCAGTACTCGTGGAAGTAGGCGTCGCGCAAGGTGGACTCGACACAGACATTCGACGCGATGCCGGCCATCAGCAGCGTGCGGATGCCGCGACTCCGCAGCTCGGCATCCAGCGGGGTGCCGACAAAGCCGCTATAGCGCGGTTTCGTGATCACCAGCTCGCCAGGATGTGGGGTCAGGGCGTCAACGATCTGAAAGTCCCAGGTGCCGTAGGTCAGGAGCTTTCCCCGCAGCTCGGGACGCTCCCGCATCAGGCACAGGGCCAGCTCCTTGCGCGGGTTCGGCGAATCCTCGCCCCCAGCGTTGGACTGGTCGGGCGCGTAGCCCATGACCAGGTAAATCACGGGAATGCCCGCCGCCCGGGCCGCGTCGGCCAGTAGCCGCGTCTTGGCGACGGCCTCCCGAGCCGGCCCCACGTCGATTCCTGCCAGGTCCAGCATGCCCCCCTGGCTGGCAAACGCGTTCTGCATGTCAACCAGGAGGACGGCCGTCCGCTCGGGCGCGATCGTTAGCGGCTCCGGTCTAGCCGGCAGAAGAACGGTCACGATGCGACGATACTCTCACGTCGATGGCCCTGAGCACCCGGCTCGCTGACATCCGCGCCGCGCAGCTCGAACGGCTGCGCGCGGGCATCGAGTCATTGCTGCAAACCAATCGCTTCTATCAGGCTCGGCTCCATCGCGTCGGCACCTGGGACGACTTCGAGCGGCTGCCGCTCACCACCAAAGACGAGATTACGGCCGACCAGCAGGCGCATCCGCCCTTTGGCACGGACCTCACGTTCCCCATCGACCGCTACAGCCGGCTGCACCAGACGTCTGGCACGAGCGGCACAACCCCGCTGCGCTGGCTCGATACCCCCGAGTCCTGGGACTGGTGGGTCCGAATCTGGGCCGACCACATCTACCGATCGGCCGGCGTGCAGGCGCACGACCGGGTCTTCTTCGCCTTCTCCTTCGGCCCCTTTATCGGTTTCTGGTCGGCGTTTTCGGGCGCCGAGCGGCTGGGCGCGCTCATCATTCCCGGTGGCGCGATGACCACCGAGCAGCGGCTGCGCACCATGCTCGAGCTGCACGCCACCGTGCTCTGCTCGACCCCCACGTATGCGATTCGGATGGCCGAGGCGGCAGACCTCGCCGGCATCGACCTCGCCGCCAGTGACATCCGGATCATGATCCATGCCGGCGAGCCGGGGGCGAGTGTGCCGGCAACCCGGGACCTGATCGAGCGATCGTTCGGCGCGCGCTGCTTCGACCACACCGGGATGACCGAGCTGGGACCGACCGGCGTTTCCTGCCAGGCCCGGGACGGTGTCCACCTGGTCGAATCGGAATTCGTCTTTGAAGTCCGCGACGAGGCCGGCGCGGTCCATTCGCTACCCGAGACAGGAACGATCACCGGGGAGCTGGTGGCGACCAACCTCGGCCGCTTCGGATCGCCGCTGATCCGGTATCGAACCGGTGACCGGGTAGAGGTGACACGGGCCTCATGCGAGTGCGGCAGTCCGTTCGCCAAGATGCTCGGCGGCATCCGCGGCCGCGTCGATGACATGTTCACCGTGCGGGGCGTGAACCTCTACCCATCGCAAGTCGAGGACCTGGTCCGGCGGCATGCCGTGATCGGAGAGTTCTGCATCGAGGTGCGGGAGGTCCGTGGCATGGAGGAGGTCACCATCCTGTGCGAATGCCAGGACGGCAACGGCGAGGCAGCCGTCTCACAGCTGGCCAACGAGCTGCGACTGGCGCTCGGCGCCCGGATCGAGTGCCGGCAGGTGCCAACGGGCTCACTACCTCGTTCTGAGCTGAAGTCCCGCCGCCTCCGCCGCGTCTAGGACGGGGCGGCGGCTACCAGGCCGATCGAAGGAGATCGCGAAGATCGGCCTGGGTGACCGGCCGGGGATTGGCCTGGACGGTGGCATTCGCGGTCGCCTCCTCCGCGACCGATTCCAGGATGGTCTCCGGCACGCCGGCATCGCGCAGCCGCTGGGGCACGGGGAGCGACGCGACCAGCGCCGCCACCCGCTCGGGAGCGGATCGCTCCGAGCGGGGGCCCGGACCCATGG
>VBID01000099.1 GCA_005880615.1 Chloroflexota bacterium | reverse complement strand
GTCCTCAGAGCTAGGCTTCTCCCGCGAGCACCGGGACATCAACATCCGACGAATCGGCTTCGTCGCCTCAGAGATCACCCAGCACGGCGGGATCGCGCTCTGCGCGCCGATCGCACCTTACGACGCGGCACGCAAGGAGGTGCGGGCAATGGTCGAGGCCGCGGGAGGCTTCGTGCTCGTTCACGTGGCGACGCCGCTCTCGGTATGCGAAGCGCGCGACCGCAAGGGTTTCTATGCAAGGGCGCGGGCCGGGCTCCTCGGGCAGTTCACCGGAATCTCGGACCCCTACGAAGAACCGAGCGACGCCGAGCTAGTGCTGGACACCACGACGCTGACCCCGATCGCAGCGGCACAGAGGATCCTCGCCCATCTCGAGAACGACGGCTTCATGGAACGCTAACGCGCTTGCTCAGTCGACCGCGTCACTGACCCGATGACCGACGGCCTGCTGGCTCGCCCCAGCGAGCCACATGGGAGATCAGGGGCTGCCGGCCACGGACAGCCAAGCGACTCAGTTGATCCTGCCAACCGTCTAGTTCTGGGTGGGTGGGTCCCCTAGCATGGCCCAGGCTTCCGTCTGGCCACGTCGGCATCGTCGCGTCTCGATAAGAAATTTCTCCGATAAGAATTTATCGAGTCGCAGATCAGCCTTTTTCATGACGTCACGGGAATCACCGCTACACAGGCTTGGTCTCTCCTCCCCCGTCGCTACTTCCGACCGACGCATTAGATATAGGTATCAGGCGGGTTGCTGATTTGGCACGGGTTCGGCCGGGCCGGATCATTGCGATCGCGAAACTCCTAAATTTTAGCCTCGACTTCAAGGGAACTTCGCCTTGAGTTCAACGGAACTTCAGCTGCACCTACAGTATTTCCAGTGCGGACTCCTGAAACCGCCCCATTTTGAGGCTTGTGGGCCCATCGACTTCAATTCAACTTGAACTCGACTTCGACTCCTGTTCGACTCTTCTCTAAACGGAACCCTGTTTTTCGCAATGCCGTAGCCTCTGGCTACGAAACGCCGTCGCCACGACCGACCCGGATCCTTAGTACCGGGTGAATGGCTGCGCAAGGTAGCCGGCCAACGACTGGTACGCGCCGCTGATCAGGAGCAGTCCAAGAATGACCATCAGCGCGCCCGCCGCCCGGCTGAGCCTCGAGGCAAATCGGCTCAAAGGTCTCACCAGTCTGGGGAAGCCAGCCACAAGCAGGCTGCAGAGGATGAAAGGCAGGCCGAGCCCCAGCGTATAAGACGCCAGCAGTAGGGCGCCCTCCAGCGCCTGCTGGCGAGTGCTCGCGAGGACCAGAATCGAGCCCAGGACGGGACCGACGCACGGAGACCAGGCTGTCCCGAACACCAGACCGAGGAGGAACGGCCCGAGCAGGCCGCGCCGACCGTCGGCCAGCGCCGCAGCGCGAACCCGCTCAGTCCGGGCTCCGAGCAAGGTGAAGGTGCGCTCCCCGAGCCTGGCCGGGAGCCAACCAAGCAAGGCCAGGCCCATGAGCACGACGAGGGCTCCGCCGAGCCGCTGGAGGAGCGACCGTCCGGCCAGCACGTTGTGCCCGACAAAGCCGGCGCCCACGCCGAGCAGAACGAAAATCAGACCAAAGCCAAGCACGTAGAGCACGCCACCGCGCAGAATGCGGCTCTGAAACGCGGCGGAGTCGCCCTGGATTTCCGGCAGCCCGGCGCCGCCAAGGTAACTGACGTACGCGGGCAGGAGCGGCACCACGCACGGCGCAAAGAACGAAACCGCGCCAGCCGAGAAGGCAAGTACGAGGTCGCCGGTCAACTGCTGAAGGTGAACGTGAAGAGCTCGAATCCCGCGCCGGTTGGGCTCACGGTCAGGACGTGCCGGGTGAAATCCATCCGGTTGACGAGCGCGAATAGGTCTGACCGGTCAATGTCGACGTAGGAGTGACCACTGCCATCGAACCTAACGTCCGCGCCGGCTTCAGACGACGCAAGGTCATGACCGTCGAGTTGAAGGTACACGCGCTGGGACGTGCTCGACGAGGCCGCCACCATGAAGACCTGCCGCGCGTGGTAGTCGATCAGGGCATAGTCCTGACCTGGTGGGGAACTACGGGCGTGCTGCGCGTACTCCCGCTGGCTCTGGTCATGGATCGTCCAGAGGCCTTGCCAGTAGATGAGGTTGTCGCTATGTCGACCCTCGACGATTGGGGCCGCGTCATGGAAGTCGAAGGGTTGCCCCGGCGTGTAAGCCTGCTGGTTCCCATTGAACTCCTGGCGACCGGCGTAGAGCTCCTGGGTCTGGAAGTTGGCGTCCTGCGTGAGCCCCGGATCAATGCTCGCGCCCGGGCTGGCCAGGACCGTGTGCCCAGCCTCCCTCAGGAGGAGCTGAATGTGGCGTTCCGTCTGGTCGTAATTGCCCTCACCGAAGTGGGTGTCCCGGACCTGCCCGTTCTTGTCGATCAGGTACTCCGCCGGCCAGTACTGGTTCTGGTAGGCGTTCCACGTCTCCATCTGCGAGTCAACTGCAACCGGCCACTCGACGCCGTAATGCGTGATGGCTTGCCTGATGTTGGGAACGCTCTTCTCAAAGTCAAACTCGGGGCTGTGCACCCCGACGATGACGAGCCCGCTGTCCCGGTACTTGTGCCACCAGTCCCGCAAGTACGGGAACGTGCGCTGGCAGTTGATGCACGAGTAGGTCCAGAAGTCGACCAGGACTACTTTCCCGCGAAGCTGGCTGATCTGGAGCGGGGGGCTGTTCTCCCAATCCGAGATCCCCACGAATTCCGGCGCCTGGGGGCCGCCGCTGGTCACCTGGCCAGATCCACCGGGAGATCCGAGGCCGACGCTCCCGTGCAGGAGCGCGTAGCCAACACCGGTGACCAGCAGCACAGCGACGACGGCCGCCCCGGCCCGAATCGTGTTCGTTCCCATCGGTCTCAGCACATGAGAACGAGACTCGTGGCCCGCACGGACCGTTTGGACTCCCGCGCCGAAACGCCGGCCATTTGATTACGCATGCTAGGCAAAGACTAAGCGCCACGTGTGACGGCAGCGTGAAGAGCTTCATGCCCGAGAGGGGGTAGGGCGGCAAAAGTCCATCCAGTTCGGGTGACTCTACGGGCGAGGCGGCGGGCGTTGCACGCAGTGGTGTCGCGTTGACTCTGCGTGGTCTCCGGCAGACAAACCGGCGCGGTATGAATTGGACACGACTTTTGCCGCCCTACAACCGCTGGACGACTGGGCCAAACCCTGGTCACGGATCGCTAGACGAGGCACACGTCTGCCGCGCCACGACGACCGGGTAGGCCACAGGCTGCCGCCTGTTAGGAATCGATGAAGAATTTCGTCCAGTCGCGCGATCATCTGGATGAGCGCAGAAGATCGAGATCGCGGGACACGTTTTTTGATTTTGCCTGACAGGGTATGGGACGGCTAAAGTCGATCCAACTCGGCTGCCTGCCATCGCCGACCCACGCCACTCGACCGTAAGAACGCTCCTGTCAAGGAGCCTACGGGCACGCGGTGTTTGTTAGGTCGACTTTTGCCGCCCTACAGCCCTTTCTCGAGTTGGTCTAGACCGGCTGCGGACTGGAGCGGATCCGCGCCAGTCGTTCGATGACCGCCTCCGCTTCCTTGACGACATCGCGCACGATCTCCCCGGCGGGCTTGATGTCGTGGACCAGGCCGCACGATTGCCCGGCCCAGAAAGGGAGATATTCGAGGTCGCCGGTGAATTCCGGTGTGGCAGTCACGCTCTGGTATCGCTCGATTTCAGCGGTCTTGCCATCTCGCGTACGCGTGCCCACGGTCGTCCCAGTGCCAGGCCGCTGGCCGCTCGGTGGCCGGCCAGCGGCCTCCCACTCGCGGACGATGGCATTCCGCAACACGCGATGCGGCGCGTTCGGCCAGCCGACGTCGAAGAGGTCCTCGCTGTAGACGGTGTCGTCAGCTCCACTGCTTACGATTCGTTCCTTGTACGTCCGCGGCACAAAGGCCTCTTCGCTGGCGACGAACCGCGTGCCCATCGAAACACCCTGTCCCCCGAGGCCGAGGACAGCGACGAGGCCCCGCCCGTCAGCGACGCCGCCGGAGGCAATCACTGGAACCGGTGCAATTGCGTCGACGACAGCCGGAATCAGCACCGCCAGCCCGGTCGTCCCCCGCACATGGCCACCCGCCTCCAT
>VBID01000098.1 GCA_005880615.1 Chloroflexota bacterium | reverse complement strand
TCGATCGCGGCCGGCCCAGAACGGACACTTCGGACATACCCCACCTTCGGGATAGTCGGTGCCCTCTTCGTGAGGGCACCCGATGACTCCGTCGCTCATGACCACGGACTTCACGTGGTGGCCTTCAACGAAGGCGATCACTTCACGATTGATCGTCACGTCACGCCGGACGTCGCGCTCGGAATTGTTCCAACGTCGCATGATTTCTGGCTCCGCATCCTCGCGATGGACGATCCCCACCGCCACCTTGGCTGCGGTGTCCCGATCTGGGCCGTAAAAGGCGATCGTCGCGACCGGGTAGCCTCGGAATCCGCGACGGCTCCTCTTCGTCAGCGGGCTAAGCTTGCGAGGGATCATCTGGCTACCTCGATTGAGCGACGCCGTTCATGAAGCCACCTAACGCTCCGCATAACCCGCGGCAGGCGAGCGCGGACGCCAGTCCGCTGCGAGCCCGACGCCTGCCGTCGGGTTCATGCGGTAGTTGGGCGGCTAATCGACCGCCTCCAGATTCGTCCAATACTCCTGTGTTTCCCCCCTGCGCCGTACCTTGACCAAGCCAGAAAAGATAGCCGTGTCCACGGTATAGACCGCCTCACCGTTCTTGAACAGGGTACAGTTTCCGGCGACAACACCAGCCGCCAGCCCGCGCTTGAATGCCTCGTTGTCCTTGTCCACGGCATACCCGACGAGTTTCTCGAAATACTCGCGGTCGCTGCATCCGAACCATTGACTACCTGATATGTGCTTGGGACCGTCCGTCGATGTGGCAGGTCGGTCCGACCGATTCTGCCGACTACCCGACCCCGAGTCGGTGCTGCCGATTGCGAGGGCGATGAGGACGACCATCACGACAGATGAGGCGACATGCCGCAAAAGGCTCATGGGCGCGACCTCTTCAGATGAGTGAAGCGGACCCGGGAGGAAAAGCCGCCAACGCAGGCCACCAATAAGAGGGCCAGGTCCGAAGGGTCGAAGCGGCCCGGCACGACACCCAATCCTTGACCGATTTCGGATCCAAGCGCCATCGCAGTGAGGATACCTGGCCAGAGGTAGGCCTCCAGGCCGACGTGCCTTGCCCAGATGGCATCGAAAGAGACCAAGCCGCTATACATCCGTGATCGGTTAACGGATCTATTGTCAGTTGGATAGCTTGATGGGCGCGGAACTCCGGCGATCACCAGGTGGCTCCATTCTCGACCCGCGCGAGGAGCATTTGTCGAGAGAGATTGGGATCGACGGCCTCGTGCAGCAGCATCGCCTCCGTCCATCGGGCGAGGCCGCGGGCGAGACGCGCGGGGGCCAGCAGCAGGTCGAGGATCGCCGACGACACCGTCGCGAAGAGCGCTGCCCATCGTCCCTCCGGGACCACGCGCTTCTGTCTTCGCAGCGCCTGCCGCACCGCTCGCAGCAGGCGGCGGCTCACCACCAGCGTCACCAGGGTGGCGTACAGCAACGCCTCGACGATGTGCGGCTTCCGGCTGGGCAGGTCCGCCAGCCGGTAGTGCGACTTCATCTCCTTGAACAACAGCTCGATCTGCCAGCGGCCGGCATAGGCCCGCGCCACCTGCTCCGCCGTGAGCCTCTCGGGTGGGAGGTTGGTCACATAAAGATGATAGCGTCCGGTGTCATCGTTCTTCACGCCGACCAAGCGCAGCGACCGGCGGGCTCCGGACTGAGCCCCCGCATACGCTCGGTGCCGGAAGGTGATCTCCACCTCGACATCCAGGGTGTCGCGTTGCAAGCGTTCGATGACGTCCCGCAGCCGCTCACCCACCAGCGGCACACTGCGGCCTCGCCACTGTCTCAGGGTGGCGGTGATCTCCGGGTTGGCGTTCTCCTTCAGCCGCGAGATGAAGAAGCCACCATTCCGGTCGATGCAGTCGAACAGCTGATACCGGAAGTACCCCAGGTCGAACATCAGGAGCCGGTCCCGCACCCAGCGCCCCACCCGGAACACAGGACCGTCGTGCTGCCGGCCCGAGGTCAGCTTCACGCTCCGCGGCCCCTGGCCCTTCACGCTCATCACCACGTGCAGCTTGGCCGCCGCACGGGTATGGTTCGTCCGGCAGGCCGGGAAGCGCCCCTCCAGAAGATCGTGCAGCTTCACCAGCGTCGAGTCGGTCACCACGACGTCCCGGAACGACCGCAACAACCCGCTGAACTTCGCCTCGCTCTCCTGCATCCGCTCCAAAAGCTCCTCCACCACGAACCGAAAGAACGCCGCCAGCGACTTCGTGAACCGGTCGTAGAAGGCCGACGGCACCAGCGTCGTCCCGGTGCTCTTCTGGTAGGCACGCCGCAGACCGGCCAGCGATCGCGCGCGCCCGCCGCTGAACCCCAGGACCACGGTCCAGAACAACGCCATCGCCTCGACCTTGCGGCGCCGCCGCACCAGGCCGCTGAGCTGCGCCAGGAAGTTCAACTGCCGCGTCGGGATCAGGCTGGTCAACTCCCGGCGGATTCCGATAGACTGTCGTCGGGCCACGGCGTCTCCTCCTTCTCAGAGAGTCTTGACAACCCAATGAGAACAGAGGACGTGGCCCTCTTTCTACCCCCTTCTTCCTCAATCAGATCAACACCCTTAACCGAACACCGATGGACGAACCCGTGAGCCGGCTCCACGCGTGGAAGCGGCGCATCGACACCGGCCGCCGCCAGGTGGCCGACCTGGGATGAATTCCCGGCCTGCGGTGCGCGAAACATGAGTGCGAATGAAATGAGGAAGGAGACGTTCATCAGGATACTACCTGCGGCGAGCCTTGCCGTCCTGTCATTGTTTGCTCCGTCCGCCGCCTTGGCAGCCATCAGCGCCACGGAACTTACGGCAGGCGGAGCCGCGGCCTCGAATATCACGTCCGCGACGACAAACTCGATCGCCCCTGGGGCGAATCGGCTCATCCTGGCATGGATCGTGAGCCACGATAATAATACGCCGATCGTGCCGACGACAGTTTCCGGGAACGGTCTGACCTGGACCTCGGTCACAGGCGCCTCCTGGAACTTCAGTGGTGGCCATAATCACGATGCCATGACACTGTACCGGGCGATGGGGGCGTCCCCCACGGCGGGAAGCGTTACCATCAGCTATTCACAAGCTCAGCAATCCATCTCGTGGAGCATCGTGGAATTTTCAGGGGTCGACACGTCGGGGACCGACGGTTCCGGAGCGGTCAAGCAGTTCATAGCGGGGACAGATAATGCCGCGGGCCCATCAGGCCTGACCCTCACGCTGCAGCTTGCTATTGGAAGCGGGAACGCGACCGCAGGCGGCTTTGGGAACACCAACGCTCTCGCTGCCTCGATTTCGCCCGGCGCCGGCTATACCGCTTTTTCAGAAGTATATGTCAGCGCCACGCAAAGCGACCTCAGGGCGGAATGGCGGCCCGACGGCAACGTCGTCGTCAATGCCACCCAAAGCGGGTCGTCTGGGACTCAGCAGGCGTGAACTGCCTGGCAAGCATCCCGGCGGACTCCACGTGCAACGGGAGCGCTACTTCGGTGACCGTGCCCGGCGGAACCGCCCTCATGATGCTGATCTATGTTCGGAACACCAACGGCACTGCGGTGGCGGATGTTCGATTCCAAGATCTCTTGGACGACTCCGCCACAGGATTTACCTATACCGCAAGCTCGATCAAGCAGACACCCAATGATGGAACAGCACCGGCAGATACCGCATCGAATGCGACGATTCTAGCCGCGACGACGATTGCCCAGACGGATGCGGTAGGAGCACCGGATGACTTTGCTTCAATCACCGATACCAATGCCAACGGTAAACTTGACGCGCTGACGGTGGGAGCGGTGACGGGGCAGGCCAACCAGAGCTTGACTTTTCAGGCGAATAAAACCTTCGCAATCGTCTTCTCGGTCGCGAAGAACTAGAAAGTGACGGAGGGTGTGCTGGTCCATCGAATCTTGCCGACCGACAGCCTGCTCCGAAAGTCTCCACCTGCCATGGGTTATGCTGTTACCTACCTCGTCAGCGATGCGTCTCTTCGGGAGGCTGCCCATGGCCGGTGTCGCGCGTCCCCTCGCCCTTGCGCGGCGGCGCGAATCCACCATCGAGTGGCTTGACGCCAGTGCCTCGGACGCTTTCGACCTAGGGCGAGCCGGTGGCCAAGCCGAAACTGAGCGTCTGGAGCACCAGACGCTGCTAGCTTCCGCAGGGCTGACGTTGTGATCATACGGCGTCTACAATCGGGCTGATGCCCCGCATCAGGCGCTTCGGGCGATCGATGACATTGACGGGCCGCGAGCTCCACGAACTCGGAGACCTCGATCGAGTCGATAACGCTGTCGCCTCCGCGATGGATAGGTAACGCGATCCTACCAACTCCTCCCCGCAATCACAATCCACCCGAAGCAAACGAGTCGCCCTTCGATCAGAACTCGACATGTCGGTCCGTCGGAGGCCAATCCGGCGCTTCCTGCAAGCGCGCGCGGCCCAGATTCTTCGTCGGCCCGTAGCTGTGGCAAGCTGCGACACCGAGCTGTGATAAGCTTTGGCAAAGACGCCAATGTGGCGGCGTGGATGCCGCCCTCATGTTCGACTGGACGGCGCGATTTCTGCAAGCTGTCCGGGGCGCGGTCGCCGTGACCGCAAGAAGCCCAAATTGTCGTCGGGAGCGCGCCATGCGTCTCGAGCCAGTGTACTCGGCGTGGGAGGCTCTCACGAGGAGGGTCGGGCGCCCGGGGGCGGCGGAAGCTTCGGGAGGGCTCGCCGGTCGGCGGCCATCGATCGGTCTCCTTTGCATCCAGGCGCAACCGACGCGCGCTTCGAGAAGATAGACTGTCGCGGGGGGTTGAGGATTCCTGACGCGGCGTCGCTGGCGCTCGTGCCGCTGGTTTTCGCGGTGTCCGCCTTCGGGCCCGGCTTCTGGCTGGTCCGTCGCGTGGGCTGGCGCCCCATCGAGACGGCGACCGCGGCCCTCGCGCTTTCGATCCTCCTGGTCGGTCTAGTCTCGTTCGATCTTGGCGTACTGCCGCTCGGTTTCGCATGCCGCGTTTTGCTGTTCGCCGCCTGCGCCGCCGCGACGCTCGCCTCGGTGCCCGCAATCGTTAGCCTGGTGCGCGGGAACCGGGAGGCGCGCGGAACGCTCGTCTGGTTCACGGTCCTCTCCCTCTGGGCGGTGTCGCTGCAGGCGGTGGTTCGGAACTACTCCGGGGGGAACATCGTCTACGACTGGCTCGATCACTACGAGCGCAGCAAGTTCTTCCTGGGAGCGATGCCGATCGACAAGCTGTTTTCCGGCGCCCTCCTGCCGGCGCGTCCGCCACTGATGAACGCCTTTGCGGCCCAGATCCTATCGCTGACGCGGCCCCGGTTCCCCTGCTACCAGCTGACCGCGGCGCTGCTCGGCCTCCTGGCCTACTTCCCGATGCTGCACGTCTCCCGGCTTTTCTCCGAGGCGGCCGGCTCCCGCGCCGCCGGCGTGCACCGGACCCTGGCGATCGTCTTAATGTTCCAGCCGATGTTCATCCAGAACGTGTCGTACTCCTGGACCAGGATGACGGCGGTCTTTTTCGTCATGACCATGGTCGGCTTCTACGTCGCGGGGTGGCGCGAGGGAGAGCCTCGCAAGACGCTCTTCGCGTTCGTCTGCGGGGCGGCGGCGATCCTGACGCATTACTCCGCGGCGCCGTACGTGCTGTTCCTGGCGCTGCACTATGTGTTCTTCGTCCTCCCCCGCAGGGCGCGGCCGGCCCGCGAGCTGGCCGCCATCGCGTTGGCCGCGTGGGTCGTCCTGGCGCCCTGGTTCGTCTGGGCGACCGCCGTCTACGGAGGCGGCACGGTGAGCACCGCCGGATTCCTTTCCTCCGGCCGGCCGCTACCGACGGTCGGCGGCAACCTCCTGAAGGCGGCCCTCAACCTGAGGGACACGTTCGTCCCGCATCTTTTCCGCGACGTGCCGGGCGCTTGGGACTTAGGGGGCTTCTCCTGGGGACGGGTCAGGGACGACGCGTTCCTCCTGTACGAGGGCAACCTGCCGCTGGCGCTCGGGTCGCTCGGGGCGGCCCTGCTGGCGATCGAGGCGGTGCGCGCCTCGCGCAAGGCGCGCGCGCGACGGCGCGAAGGCGAACCCGCGCGCACGCGATCGGAGGGCGGGACCGGGGCCGACTCGGTCCGGTTCTGGGCGGCGTTCGCCGCGTTCGTCATCCTGACCGGCATCGGCGTGCAGGGCGGGCGCGAGCCGCTCGGCCTCGCGCACACCGCACAGCAGCCGCTGGTGATGATCGGGGTCGCGTTTCTCGCCTCGCGCTGGGGGGGATGGCCGCCCTGGATGCGCCGCCTCGCGGCGGCCGGGCTCATGGTCGACGCCTGTCTCGGCATCCTGCTGCACTTCTGGATCCAGTCGCACCCCCTCGATCTGCCCACGAGCTGGCGGGGACCTCTCGGGCTATCGCTTGACGATCTGACGCGGATGATGGCGGGCTGGAACTGGGGCGTCAAGCAGGAGGGGGGGCACAGGTTCGTCGCCGACGTGCTTGGCGAGGGCGTCTTCATCCCCGTGGCTCTCGCCGCCGTCCTCTTCGCGGTGGGCGCGACGACGCTGCTCCGCCTTGCCTTCCGCCGCGGGGCGACGCCCTGAGCCGTCAATGGAACAGCAAGGAGTCCTTCGTGAGCCCATGTACCCGCCGCGGAGCTTCAGTGAGGCGCGGCTTTGGACGGCGATTGACTCGGGAAGGCGTTCAGGGCTTCAGGGACGAGGTCAACGAGGTAAGCACCGAGCAGGATCCCGCGGCAGCCTTCCTGCCGATCCGCGCTTCGAGGGCCTTCTCCTGCGGATCGGCAGGGAGTTCCGATGGGATCGACGTCTGGAGCCACCCGCACCGATGACCTTGCCGAGCGCGCCCGGAGGCGGGGTGGCATACGGGATTGCTCTCTCGGGATCGGCCGCCTGGTCGCCGGTCTCGTGCAGGCTGTCTTGTTAGGTTGTTTCTCGCTCGCCTTCCCGATCCCGCCGGATCGGCGCGTGATTCCTGGTCTGCGTCCTTGAATTGAACGGCTCCTTCAGCACCACCTTGACGCCGGCGATCGTGCCGGTCAAGGCATTGCGAACCCTCTCGCCGGCCGCCGATCCGACCTGGCCGGCGGCCTTGAGGGCCCCGGTCGCCGCGGCCGATGCGGCTTCCGTGGCGTTCAGGCCCAGCTCTTTGGCTCCCTGGATCGCTCCCTCGACAAGCCCCTTGGCAGCCGCGCCCAGGTCGCCGGACATGCGCGCGGTCGTCTTGATGACAGACTCGGCCGTCTGAGAGATGGTCTGGAGATTGGCGGCACCGGCCTCCCTGGCGCCATGCAAAACGCCAACCACGATGCCCTTCGCGGCAGCACCGAGGTCGCCGCCTACATCCACCACGGCCTGGATGGTGCCCTGGATCACGTCCGCGGTGGCGTGCACCAGCGAGGTGGCGATGCCACCGAGGCCCTCAATCGTCTTCGCCACGGTCTTGCTGACGGTGCTGACCATGGCACCGGTCACATCCCCTGTCCCTTCGATGGCGTGCACGATCTTGTCCTTCACGGCCTCGACCAAACCGACGTTCTGCTGTTTATCCATCGGTCAGCTCCTTTCGTGAGACACCATCCGGTGGCGCCCATCAAGAAGCAGATCAAGCAAGTCCGGTGCCAGAAGTGCCTTCGGCTCCCCGGCCGACGGTAGACGGCGGTTATTCAAATATTTACGGGGCAGGCTAGTGTCCTGAATTGGAGATCCGCTGACAAAAGCGTGCGATGCTCGCGAAGATTTCATCGGCGGTCTTGGTCCACACGAACGGCTTCGGGTGCATATTGTTGGAGCTGAGGTA
>VBID01000124.1 GCA_005880615.1 Chloroflexota bacterium | reverse complement strand
ATCTTCGGGATCTGGCCCAGGGCTACGCCGAGCGCCACGACGCCGAACTCCTGTCCCAGATCGCCCAGGCTCGGCCGGAGGACCTCAACACGGTGCACGATGCCCTCTTTGAGGCGCAGGGCCGGGTCATGCTGCAGCTGGCTGGCCTGCGCCGGGTGCCCAACTGGCAGGAGCTCGAGGCAGTGCTGGAGCCGGGCGGCGAAGAGGCGGCCTGACCGAGTCCGATCCGGACGACCGTGAGCGACCGCTTGACATCCTGGCCGACCGGCCGCGCCAGGTCCTGCTTATCTCCTGGGGGGATGGCCACCAGTCCGGCTATCCCTTCGAGTACCTGCGCTGGCACTGTCCATGCGCGGAGTGCGCCGGCGAGGCCGGACTGCCGGGCCGGCTGGCCTCGACCCAGTCACTGAGACCCGACCAGGTGGCGATGGCCAGTGTCGAGGCGGTCGGCCTGTTCGGGATCCGGCCCACCTGGCAGGATGGCCATTCCACCGGCATTTACGGGCTGGCTCTGCTGCGCTCTCTTTGCCCATGCCAGGCCTGTATCGCAGAGCGCCAGGCGGGCGCCCCTGCCTAACCAGGGGTCAGGTTAGCCGGTTTCGGGCTTTAGGCCGGGGTGACTTTGGCCAGGCCCAGGTTGGCTTCGAGGGTGGCCTTCGGCTGGTAGCCGATAGCCTGCCGGCTGAGCTTTCCGTCCTGGAACAGGGCGATGTAGGGGATGCCGCGGATGCGGTACCGCTCCGCCAGCGCCGGTTGCTCGTCGATGTTCACCTTGGCGACCTTGAGGTCGGCTCGCTCGCTGGCCATCTGCTCGACGATGGGGGCCAGCATCTTGCAGGGCCCGCACCAGTCGGCGTAGAAGTCCACCAGCACCGGCTGGTCTGACAGCAAGACCTCCGCTTCAAAGGTCGCTTCGGTGACGTGAATCAACTTACTCATGAGTCTCCTTGGGGGTCGTGCTTGCACTAAGCGTAACCCAGGAGCACCGGTGGATATTCCGCCCCTCCCGAGGAGGGCTGCCGAGCCCGGAAAAAGGCCCTAGTTGGAGAAGACCTCCACCACGATCACCTTGGTCCCGTTGCTGGCGACCCCCAACCCCGCCCGGCCGTAGGCCGGGTTCAGGATGTTGTCGCGGTGCTCGGGGGAGTTCATGAGCATGGTGTTGATCCCCGCCATCGACGGATCGGTCGACCAGGCGATGTTCTCACCGGCGGTGGTGTAGGCGATTCCCCAGCTCCTGAAGAGCTCGACGAAGGCCAGCTGGCCGGTGGCCGGGTCATAGTGCGAGAAATAACCGCGGTCGAGCATGTCCTGGGCGCGGTACTGGGCCACCCGCGCCAGCGTGGCGCTCCAGCTCAACATCCGGACGCCGTTGGCGATCCGGTCCTGGTTGATCAAAGTGAACTCCTGGCCCGCCGCTCCCCCAACCGGAACTGCGACGCTGGTGGCGGCAGGGGCGGGCACCGCCGCTGGGGCGGGTCGCCAGGCGGGCTGGGCCGCCGAGGGTTGGTGGGCGACCGACGGCGGAGGGACCTCGTGGAGCTTGGCCTCGGCCACGGCCGCCGCCCTCAGCCGGTCGGGACCCGCCAATGCGGTACTCCGGATGGTTGCGATTACGGCCGCCGTCACAGTGTCTTCGTGCTGGGTCGCTCCTCTACTCGGCGAAACACTTCCCAAGACGGTGGGGACGGCTAGCCCCAGGACTAGAACCGGCGGAATGCGCGCGAGCATGGTCCGAACAATGGTTCGAGGCATCTGATCTTTTCCCCCCGTAAACGGCTGAGCGAAACCTGGCGGGATTCTAAGCGGTGTGGGGCAAAAATGCCGGTCGGAATGGTTCAGCCAAAGCTGAGCCGATGAGTATCAGGCCGCCGTCACAAAGAGCAATAAATGACCCAGCAGTTGTCCCGGCAGTAAGGCGATCATCGCCAGATAGAGCAGACCGGTGGTTGACATGAACGAGCGCATCCGGCACGTGGGAAACGCGAGGCCGGCCGCCAGCAAAGGTAAGCCGACAGCCCCTAGGGCCCACAGCACCGCCAGGGTCGGGTTCTGGGTCAGGATGGCCGAGACAGAACCCGGCGACCTGGCCAGCCCCAACAATCCCGGCAGGAAGATCAGCGGCTGCACCACCAACGCCACCAGCAAGATGGCGATGGCGCGCAACAACGGTCGGTTGGTCAGTGCCGGGGTGACCAGGTACCAGTGGCCGAGCAGCATGCCCGTCGTGGCTGCCCCTAGGACCAGGCTGGAAACGACGGCCAGAACGGCGATGGCCAAGCCGTCGACCACTGACCCGCCCAGCGTTACGAAAGTCAGGGCCATGGCGGCCAGTAGCGCGCCGCAGGTCAGGGCCGGTGGAAGCCAGGTGAGCAGGCCGGACCGCCCGGTCCAGGTCGCCCAGGCAGCAGCGGCCAGTGCGACCACCACCAGCACCAGCAGACCGGGCAAGACCCCCGCCGCGGCCCCGTTGATGCGCAGCAGCCGGACGTACGAGGCGGGCGGCGCACCCAGGGCCGCCAGGAGCGCCACCACCGCCAGTCCCGTCTCAGCCAGCGCCATGAACTTGAGGAAGCCACGAGTCAGGTCGCCGCGGGTTTGCAGGAGCAAGACGGTGAAAACGGTGCCAATCGTCGTCTCCGCCAGCACCACGAACAGCGCCAGCGGCACGCTGAGCAGCGCCACCGGAACGCCCGAGGCAGTCAGCAGGGACTCACGCATACCCGCTGGCCATAGTAGTGTGAGGCCATGGCGGACCAGCGAGGATACGTGCCGGTGGAGCTGCGGGACGGCGTGTGGCGGACCTCAAGCGGGGTCGAAGCTCCGTGGTTTGAGGTGGAGACCGACCTGATCTCGGCGGGCGAGGTCGAGGGCGCCATCGATCGGGTGATGAGCGTGTATGGCGTGAGCGACGTGGTGGTAGACGCCTTCGACCAGTTTCGGAAGGAGCTGCGAACCGTCCTCCCGGCCGCCGACCTTACGGAATAGACGCGACCGGGACGCGATAGGTAGACGTAGTGGGAATCTTCCGCCGCGATCGCGTGCAGGATCCGCGGGTGGTCGCCGACCCGCACCGGCTGCCACCCGGCCAGGTGCTGACCGACAAGTGGCCGGTCCTCAGCTACGGCAGCACTCCCCACTACGACATGGCCAAGTGGCGATTGCGGCTGGATGGCGAGGTGGACAAACCGGCCATCCTCACCTGGGAGGAAGTTCGTCAGCTGCCGGCCACCACGGTGACCGCGGACATGCACTGCGTGACCACCTGGAGCCGGCTGGACAACACCTGGGAAGGCGTCAGCCTTGCCGACCTCGCCCGCCTGGTGCAGCCCCGCGCCAGCGCCCGATTTGTGGTCGCCCACTGCGCCGAGAACTACACGACCAGCGTCCCGGTGGAAGTCCTTGCGGATAGCGACGTCCTGATCGCGTACCGGCACGACGGTGTCGAGCTACCGGCCGACCACGGCGGGCCACTTCGACTGGTGGTTCCCAAGAAGTACGCGTGGAAGAGCGCCAAATGGCTAGAGCGCTTGGAGTGGGTGGAGCACGACCGCCTGGGCTTCTGGGAAGTGAACGGCTACAACAACGGAGCCGATCCATGGAAGGAAGAGCGCTACTGGTGATCCCCCGGCCCCGTCTCGATCGATAGGGGGACTCCCCCTTGGCGGTTGCTGCTCGAAGCCAAGAGCCGCCACGGCTCTTCCTCTTGACTTCGAGCACCGGCGCTGCGTGATCGCATCGCCTGCCCGCCAACCCCCCTGGCTGACCCCTGGAAAGAAGAGCGCTACTGGTAGAGTAATCGCATCACGGGGTGCGCGCGCGAGCGCTGAGAGGCGGCAAGTGGTCGCCAACCCATAGAACCTGATCTGGGTAATGCCAGCGGAGGGATGCCGATGACTGCGCAGGTCGTCAGCGACGTTCAATCGGACGCCTTTCTGAAGGTCGAATCCCATGGGATCGACCCGATTCCGGGGGCGGAACGCAAGGGCACCGCTCGTGACGTGGGGCTGCTCTGGGTGGCGGCATTCGCCAATTTCGCGTCGCTGATTACGGGCGGGCTGCTCATCAGCTTTGGGCTGGGCACGCTGGAGTCGATCCTGGCGGTGGCGGTGGGCTCGGTCGCCTCGGCGGTGGTCCATGGCTTGCTGAGCACGGCAGGCCCGCGCTTCGGCGCCACCCAGGTGGTCGCGGCGCGGCGGACCTTTGGGATGCGGGGCGCCTACCCAGGGGCTTTCTTTACGCTTTTCCTGGCGGTCGGCTGGTTTGCCGTCGATTGCGTGATCGCGGCCCAGGCATTGTTGCAGCTCGGCCGGCTGGCAGGCCTGCCCTCGGGGAGCCTGCTCAGCGCCAGCGCCTTGCTGGTCGTGGTCGCGATTTCCGTGCTGGTCGCCGTGTATGGGCATCAGACCATTCAGGTCTTTGAAAAATATGGGGCGCTCGTTTTCATCGCCTTTTGCGCGCTGCTCTTTGTGGCGCTCCTGCCCAGGATGCGATGGACCCTGGGCGCGACCGTCGCCGGCACGGATCACGTCGCCGCCTGGGTGCTGGGCACCAGCGTGATCTTCGCCCTGGTCGCATCCTGGTTCAGCTTCGCCTCGGACTACTCGCGCTACCTGCCGGTCCGCACCTCGGTGCGCTCCGTCACCGGATGGGTCGGAGGCGGCACCGCTGTTTCCATGTTCCTCTTCGGCGCGCTGGGGGTGCTGGTGGCCAGCATCGAGCCCAAACAGGCCGGCGATCTGCTCGGCCTGATCGGCGGCCAGGCCCCGGCGCTGATCGTGGTGCCGTTCCTGCTCTTCGTGGCCGTAGGAGAGATCTGGGCCAATTACCTCGATGTCTACACGGCCGGTCTCTCCGGTCTGGCCCTCAACTTGCGAATGCGGCGCTGGACCGCGGCCCTCCTGCTCGGCGGTCTGGGCGGCGTGCTCGCCTACTTCGCCATGTTCATCTCGAACTTCAAGGACCAGTACACCAACTTCCTGCTGGTCACCTATCTGTGGGTGCCGTCCTGGGCGGCCGTGGTGCTGGTCGACCTCTTCATCCTTCGGCGGCGTCAAGCCGGCCCCGGCTTGGTCAGCTGGCGGGCGGTGGCGGCCTGGCTGGTTGGCGTCGCCGTGGCCGTCCCATTCGTGGACTCCACGCTCTGGCAGAGCCCCCTGGCCGTGAACGTCCTGCACAACACGGATATCTCCGGATACGTCGGGGCACTGGTGGGCGGCGTCGTCTACCTGGTGCTGGGACGACGAGCATGAGCACCCCGGTCGCGCTCACGATTGCCGGCTCGGACTCCGGTGCCGGGGCAGGCATCCAGGCCGACCTGAAGAGCTTCGCCGCCAACGGCGTCTACGGCCTGAGCGTCATTACCGCCATCACCGCCCAGAACACCGTGGGCGTCCGGGGCGTGCAGGACGTCGATCCCGTGGTGATCCGAGCCCAGCTGGATGCCGTGAGCGAAGACTTTGCCATCGGGGCGGTCAAGACCGGCATGCTGTCGAGTGCGAAGATCATTGAAGTGGTCACCGCGGGCATCCGCGCGCATCGGCTGCCGCACCTGGTGGTAGACCCGGTGATGGTGGCCAAGAGCGGCGACCGGTTGCTCAGGGAGGACGCGGTTGACGCGTTGCGCCGGCACCTGTTGCCGATGGCGGAGGTGGTGACCCCGAACCTGCCGGAAGCGCAAACGCTGAGCGCCCTGCCGGTGGTCACGGTTCCCGACCGCGTCGCGGCGGCCCGCGCCATCCTGGCCCTGGGGGCGCGCAGTGTCGTTATCAAGGGTGGACACGGCGAGGAGGACCCGGTCCTGGACCTCCTGGTGGACGCGGAGGGTGTCCGCGAATTCCGGGCGCCCAGGGTCCGCGGGACCAGTACCCACGGCACCGGCTGTACCTTCTCGGCTGCCATCGCCGCCGGACTGGCCCGCGGCCTGAGCGTGGCGGCCGCCGTCGGCGAGGCGCGCACCTATCTCTCCGCGGCGCTGGCCCAGGCGCCTGGCCTGGGCCATGGGCACGGGCCGCTCAACCATTTCCCCTCGGTAGCGCATGCCGTTCGGTGACCGCGACCTCGACTACCTGGAGAAAGTCCATCCAGCGCTCGACGCCGTGGCCACCGAGATGCTGGCCGCCGGGCGAGCCGAGAAGATTCCAATCGTGCAGATGCCGGTGGCCCGTTTTCTTCGTGTGGTGGTAGCGGCCGTGCGGCCCGCGCGGGTGGTGGAGATCGGGACCGCCATCGGGTTCAGCACCCTCTGGATGGCCACCGCGCTGCCGCCGAACGGGCGGATCGACACCATCGATCCCGACCGCAGCCGCACCGACCGGGCCCGGCGCTACTGGATCCGCGCCCAGGTCGGCGATCGCATCCGGGTCGTCAACGAGCCGGCGCTGCGCGTGCTCCCCCGGCTGGCGCCCGGCATCGACCTCGCCTTCATCGACGCGGTGAAGACCGAATACTCAGCCTACCTGGAGGCCCTGCTGCCCAAGATGCGGCCGGGCGGCATCATCCTGGCCGATAACCTGCTCTGGAGCGGACGGATTGCCGCCGGAGACCACGACGCCGACACGGATGCCCTGCGCGGCTTCAATGAAACCTTCCTGCACCACGCCCGGCTGGACGGCACCATCCTGCCGGTCGGCGATGGGCTGGGATTTGCCGTGATTAAATAACCCGCGTGTCGACCCCGGCCGAGCTCGACGGGCTCACCCGGGAGCGTGTGCTGTGGGCCTACGGCATTGTGCTCCGGGCGCGGTACCTCGATGACCGGCGTTTCATTCTCAACCGGGCTGGCAAGCTGGCCTTCATCATTTCTCCCCGTGGGCACGAGGTGGCCCAGGTGGCGGCCATCACCGCCCTCCAACCCGGCCGCGATCGCTTCTGCCTGTACTACCGGGACTTCGCGGCCGCGCTCGCCTGTGGCTTCACGCCGGAAGAGCTCATGCTGTCGGCGTTCGCCCGAGCTGCGGATCCGTCCAGCGGCGGCCGCCAGACACCGGGCAATTTTGGCAGCCGGCGGCGCGGGATCATCATCGGCTCCAGTGCGGTGGGCACCCAGATCCCGAAGGCGGCCGGCATCGGCCTGGCCCTGAAGTGGCGCGCTGAGGGCGCCCTCTGCTACGTCAGCTTTGGCGAGGGCGCCACCAGCCAGGGCGATTTCCACGAGGGATTGAACTTCGCCGCCCTCCATCACTGTCCGGTGATCTTTCTCTGTGAAAACAATCACTGGGCCATTTCGGTGCCCGAAGCGCGACAGGTGGCTGGCCCGGGCGTGGCGGCGCGGGCCGCCGCATACGGGATTCCTGGAGTGGCCGTGGCGGGCGACGACTTCCTCGCCGTCCACGCCGCGGTGCGCGCGGCCGCCGAGCGGGCCCGGCGCGGTGAGGGCCCGACCCTGATCGAAGCCCGCGTCTTGCGCCTCCAATCCCATTCCACCGATGACGACCAGCGCGCCTATCGGGATCCCGCGGAGCTGGAGGCCGAGGCGGCCCTGGATCCGGTGCCGCGGATGCGCGCCTGGCTGCTGGCGGTGGGGTGGCTCACCGAACCGGACGATGCGCGGTTCCAGGAGGAGGTGGCGCGCGAGGTCGAGGCCGCCACCGTCGCCGCGGAGGCTGCGCCCGAGCCCGATCCGTCGACCCTCACCCGCCACGTGTACGCCGATGGCTGACCGAACCCTCGTCCAGGCGATCCGCGACGCGCTCCTCGAGGAAATGGACCGGGATGTTCGGGTATGCGTGCTGGGCCAGGACGTGGGATTGAAGGGGGGTGTGTTCAAAGCCACCGAGGGCCTGCAGCCGCGCTTCGGTCCTGACCGGGTGCTGGACACGCCCCTGGCTGAATCGAGCATCGCGGCCGTGGCCCAGGGACTGGCACTGGAAGGCTACCGCCCGGTCGCCGAAATGCAGTTTGCGGACTACATTTTCCCGGCCTTCAATCAGATCGTGAACGAGATCGCCAAGGTCCGCTACCGCTCCAACGGGGACTTCTCCTGCCCCCTGGTGATCCGGGCTCCGACCGGCGGTGGGGTGCGCGGCGCGCTCTATCACTCCCAGTCGGTGGAGGCCTATTTCTGCCACGTTCCGGGGTTGAAGGTGGTCCTCCCGTCGACCCCCGCCGATGCCAAGGGCTTGCTCAAGGCGGCCATCCGCGACCCGGATCCGGTCATTTTCCTGGAGCCGAAAAAGCTCTATCGGGCGGCCCGCGGGCCGGTGGCGGACGGTGAGGGGGCCCTACTCCCCTTGGGCAAGGCGGCCGTAGTCAAGGAGGGGGCAACGGTCTCGGCCATCACCTACGGCTACCTCCGCGCGGTGACCCAGGAGGCCGCCGTCCGGCTGGAGGCGGAAGGCATCAGCGTCGAGGTGATCGACCTCCGAACGCTGCGGCCGTGGGACCAGAGCGCCTGCCTGCAATCGTTGGAGAAGACGGGCCGAGTGGCCGTCATCTACGAGGCCAACCGGACGGGAGGATTTGGCGCCGAAGTGGCCGCCGAACTGGCCGAGCGGGGGTTCGCCCACCTGGACGCGCCGGTGACCCGGGTGGCCAGCCCCGACGTACCCGCCATGCCCTTCAGCGCCGCCCTCGAACATGCGTTCATGCTCAACACCGACAAGGTCGCCGCCGCTCTCCGCCGGCTGGCCGAGTACTAACTACCAGTTGGCTCCCCGGTGGTCGCCGCCTTATACTCATCGGCGGGGTTCCTTGTTCCAAGCCCCCCGGAACCAGGACCCCATTTCCCCCCACCCCTACAATTGGAACCGCCTTGCCTGGTGAGGGAGAGTCCCCCAAGAGAGACGGCGTCTTCATCTCGGTCGATATGGAGGGGGTTGCGGGCGTGGCCCACCTCCACCAGGTCATGCGCGGGACCGCCGAGTACGAGCGCTCCTGCCACTGGATGACGGCGGAGACGAATGCCGCCATCGCCGGGGCCCGGACCGCCGGCGCCACCCGCTTCCTGGTCAACGATTCGCACGGCGACATGCGCAACCTCGTGCTCGACGAGCTCGACCCGACGGCCGAGGTGATCAGCGGGGGGGACAAGCCCTACTCCATGGGCGCCGGCCTGGATGCGTCGTTTGCGGCCGCCTTCTTCATTGGGTATCACGCGTCCATCGGTACGCCCGGCGCCATCCAGGACCACACGTACGGCGGTCGCACCATCTATGACATCCGCATCAACGGCGCGCATCAGAGCGAAGCCACCCTCAACGCCGCCCTGGCCGCCACCCACGGAGTCCGGACGGCGCTGATCACCGGCGACCGCGCCTGCATCGAGGAAGCCCAGCGCGACCTGCCCGGCATCGAAGGGGTCATCGTCAAGGAGGCGCTGACCCGGATGGCGGCGCGATCGCTCAATCCGGGCGAGGCCTGCCGCCGCATCCAGGAGGGCGCCGCCCGGGCCCTGGGGCAGCTCGCCAGCCGGCCGCTCTTCCAGCTCAAAGGTCCGTTCGTCCTGGAGATCGACTGGAACAACACGCTGATGGCCGACAACTGCCTGGACGTCCCCGGCGTCGAGCGGGTGAGCGGGCGAACCATTCGGTACCGGACCGGTGACTACCGGACGTGCTACCGAATGGTGCTGGCCCTGCTGGCGCTGGCCAACCCGGCCGCCTTTCAGTACCCGCGCCCGTGACCCTCTCGGAGGCCATCGAGCACCTGCTCTCGGGTAAGCCCCTGGACCGCGCGCAGGCACACGGCGTCATGGACGTGGTCATGGCGGGCGAGGCGACCCCGGTGCAGGTCGCCGGCTTACTGGTCGCCCTGCGCGCCCGGGGCGAAACGGCGGAGGAGATGGCGGGCTTTGTCGACTCCATGCGAGCCCACGCCACGCCCCTTCGGCTGACCGTGGCCGCCATCGATACCTGCGGCACCGGAGGCGACCGAGCCAATACCTTCAATATCTCGACCGCGGCCGCGCTGGTCGCCGCCGGGGCCGGCATCAAGGTGGCCAAGCACGGCAACCGGGCGGCGTCCAGCCGTTGCGGCAGTGCCGACGTCCTGGAGGCGCTGGGCGTGGCAATCAGCCTCGGCCCGGCGGGGGTGCGCACCTGCATCGACGAAGCCGGTATCGGCTTTTGCTTCGCCCCCGCGTTCCATCCGGCGATGCGCCATGTGGCCACCGCCCGAAAGGAGCTGGGCGTGCGAACCATTTTCAATGTCCTCGGTCCGCTGGCCAACCCCGCCGGGGTCCGGCGCCAGGCACTCGGGGTGGGTGCGCCCGCGCTGGCGCCGCTGATGGTCCGGGTGCTCCAGGAGCTGGGCCACGAACGGGCGCTGGTTTTCTATGGCGAGGACGGCCTCGATGAGCTGACCACCACGGCCGCCTCGCACGTCTTCGACTTGGAGGGGGGCTCGGTGCGCGAGTACCGGCTCGACCCGCAGGAGATCGGGCTTCCTCGTTGTGCCCCCGCCGACCTGCTCGGAGGAACCCCCACAGAGAACGCCGCCATCATCCGCCAGGTCTTCGAGGGGGAGAAGGGCGCCCGCCGCGAGGTGGTGCTCCTGAACGCGGCGGCCGCCGCGGTGGCGGCCGGGTCGGCGAAGGATTTCCGGGACGGCCTGGCCCTGGCTGCCAGGTCGATCGACAGCGGCGCCGCCGGCCGAGCCCTCGACCGTCTCGTGCGGACCTCAACCGCCGTGAAGGAGCCGGCTTAGTGCCCCGCATCGCGGTCATCCCGGGCGATGGGATTGGGCCCGAGGTGATCGCGGAAGGGCTCCGCGTTCTCAAAGCCGTCGACGCCCAGCACCGGCTGGAGCTCGACTTCATCCCCTACGACCTGGGTGCGGACCGGTTCCTGCGAACCGGCGAGAGCCTGCCGAACGACGTGTTTGCCGAGCTGCAGCAGGTGGATGCCATCTACCTGGGCGCCATCGGCGACCCCCGGGTCACGGATCCGAAATACGCGGCCGGCCTACTGCTCCGGCTCCGCTTCGAGCTGGACCTGTTTGTCAACCTGCGGCCCTCCCGGCTGTTGGCTCCGGCGCTCACCCCGCTGCGTGACGCCGGCGAGATCGACCTGGTGGTGGTGCGCGAGAACACCGAGGGCGCCTACGCGGGCATCGGCGGCCAGTTCAAGCGCGACACGCCGGAAGAGGTGGCCATCAATGAGGACATCAACACCCGCAAGGGGGTGGACCGGATCCTGCGGTACGCCTTCGAGCTGGCAGTCGCGCGCCGGTCGGCCCGGCGTGCCGGCCGGGTCACCATGGTGGACAAAAGCAACGCCCTCTATTACGCGCATGACCTCTGGCAGCGCGCCTTTGTCGCGGCGCGCGGACAGTATGCCGACATGGAGGCCGAACACCTCTACGTCGACGTGGCGGCGATGCAGCTGGTGAAGAACCCGGCCCGGTTCGACGTGATCGTGACCTCCAACATGTTCGGCGACATCCTGAGCGACCTGGCCTCCCAGCTGGTGGGCGGCCTCGGAATCGCGCCCTCGGCTAATCTCAATCCCCAAACCCGGCGGGGTCTCTTCGAGCCGGTGCACGGGTCGGCGCCCAAGCACGCCGGCAAGGGGGTGGCCAACCCGCTGGGCGCCATCCTGTCGGGTGCGTTGCTCCTTCGGCACCTGGGAGCCGAGGAAGCTGCGGGCCAGGTCGAGTACGCGGCGGCGGCGGCGATCCGGGAGGGGCACACCACCAGAGATCTTGGGGGAGACCTCACCACCGCGGCCGCCGGCGACGCCGTTTTGCGGCGCCTCGGTACACTCGAACCATCCGAGCGCTCGTAAACACGATTCAGCCGGCCCGCCGCAAGCTGGGAGCGCGGCTCCCGAGCCAACTGTCCGTCCAGCCCGGCGGTGCTCCGGTACCCGGCGACCGCTTGCTGCGAGGCAAGGCGCTCATCTTCTGGGATCCGAAGATCCCCGGCCAGAAGCTGGACGCCATCGATACCGACCAGATCACGCCGGCCGACGACTGCATCTCGGAGAGCCTCGATCGCCTCGACGAGCGCTGGAAGGCGGGCGCGTTCCGGTATCTGATGCCCGACTTCCGGGCGCGCGTCCATGCCGGGCAGACGGTCCTGATTGCCGGCGAGCGCTTCGGCATCGGGTCCTCCCGTGAGATGAGCCCAGCGGGGCTGAAGGCGGTCGCCGAAGAAGTCGGTCTCGAGCTGCTGATCGTCTGCGGCGATGGCATCGGGGACATCTTCCGGCGCAACGCGCTGAATCTCGGCTTGCACGTGGTGCAGAGCCGTGAGGCCGTGGAGGACGCGCAGGAGGGCGATGTCTTCTCCTTCGACCCGGTCCCCCGGCGGTTGACGAACGAGACCCGCCGAAAGACCTACGACCCCGTGCCGCTGACGCCCAAGGAAGAGGAAATCCGGCGCTCGGGCGGCATCATCACCATCGGGCGGCGCGAATTTGCGGATTCCCTGCAGCGGGAGTCGCGCATCGAGTGGCCGGATCCGCGCACCGCGCGCACGCTCAGTACCTCCGAACAGATCGTGTGGGCCCACCGAGTGGACCGCGACGCCGAGGTGCGGCCCGGGGCCACCCTCCGCGTCTGGTGCGACCTGCTCCCCGCCTCCGACGGCACGGCGCCCTTCGCCATCCACACGTTCAACCAGATCACCGGTGGCGACACGATCTTTCCCCGTCAGGCCGCCATCGCCAACGATCACTTTGTCTTCTCGGGGCGCAACGCCGATGACCGGCAGACGTCGATCGGGCGCGACTTCGCACTCCTGCACGAGATCGGCAAGCCGTACTACGCGACCCCGGGCGATGGCATCTTCCACTTCTATTTTCCCGAGCAGGGCCTGGTGGTCCCTGGCGCCTTCATTCCTGGCGCCGATTCCCACAGTCGCGCCTACGGCGCCTACGGGGCCATCGGCATCGGGGTGGGCAGCACGCAGCTGGGCTTCGGCTGGTCCACCGGCTACATCTATTTCACGCCCGCGGCCCGCCGCCGCGTCGTCTTTACCGGACGCCTTCGTCCATGGGTGAGCGGCAAGGACGTGGTCCTGGCCCTGCTGCGGCGCTGGGGGAAGGCCCAGGCGCAGGGGATGAGTGTCGAGTTCGTCGACGCGCAGCGGCAGCTACCCATCCCATATCGGAACACGATCGCCAACATGATGGCCGAGGCCGAGGCGCAGAACGGCATCTTCGCCGCGGACGAGGTCACCCTGGGCTGGTACCGGCGCAAGGGCCTGCGCGACCTTCCGTACCCGCCGATCGTCCCGGGCGAGGCGACGGCCTATGCCGTGGATGAGACGCTGGACCTTTCGGAGCTGGTGCCCTTCATCGCCAAACCCTTCGCGCCGGGCAATGCGTTCCCGGCCGATGAGGTGGCGGCGGAAAAGCTCCCCTTCGACAAGGCTCTGATCGGCTCCTGCACCAACGGCGGCTACGACGACCTGCTGGAGGCCGCCCTGGTCATCCGGTCCGGCCGCGAGAAAGGATTCGAGCGGGCGCCGAAACCGTTCGTGATCTTTCCGGGTTCCGGCGGCGTCAAGCGGGACATCGAGAACGCCGAGCCGCGCCTCGACGGCGAGTCGATCGCCTCCGTGTTTCGCTCCGTGGGCGGCCAGATTCGCGAGTCCTGGTGTGGCCCGTGTTTTGGCCAGGGACCGGATGCCCTCAAGAAGGGCGAGGTCGCCATCACGTCCTTCAATCGCAACTGGCAGAACCGGATGGGAGTGGGCGGCCTGGGCTATCTGGCCAGCCCCGCCGTGGTCGCGGCCTCGGCGCTGCTGGGGTACATGGCGGGACCGCGTGCGCTCGGGATCGACTGGGAGCCAGATCGCTTCGACACGTCGGTGTGATTAGTTAGGCCGAGGCGGTTTTAGGCGCGTATGCCCGGACAATGTCCAGGATCTCGGGCTCGGTAAGCAGCCGGTTGCCCCGCTTGGCTTCTTCGAAGATGCTCGTGACCAGGGCGGGCTGCGGCGCAATGCCATGCTGTTCCAGCCAGAAGATGACGTTGGACTCGCCGCTCATGGGTCCGATCTCGATCACCTGCTGGCAGCCGAACAGCTCGGCCGGGACACCGGAGTAGACGCGATTGGCCAGCCAGTCGTCCCCCTTGCGCTTGGCCTTGATTACGGCGGCGGCATGCACGCCGGTGGCTGTGCGAAAGGCATCGGCGCCCAGCACAGGGTAGTTCGGCGGGATCGGCATCCCGGTGCCTTCGGCGATCACCTCGCCGAACTCGCGCAGGTGACTCAGATCGGTATCGATCCAGCCGAGCAGGCGGAGGTTCACCAGCAGCAGGTCGATTTGGGTGTTGCCGACCCGTTCGCCCAGGCCGAGGGCACACCCGTGCAGGCGGTCTGCTCCCGCCACTGCCGCCACCATGGCGTTGACCAGCCCCAATCCGCGGTCGCTGTGGCCGTGCCAGTCGACGCCAACCTTTGGGTTCAGCTCATCGACCAGCCGGCGGACGTGGGTCACCAGGGCCCGCACCCCGTCGGGGGTCGAGTGGCCGACCGTATCACACACGCAGATGCGGGCCGCGCCTTCTTCGATGGCCGTGCCGTACAGCCGGCGTAGCGTCTTCGGATTGGCGCGGGTAGTGTCTTCGGTGACGTAGAGCACTGGGAGCTGCTGCTGGCGGGCGAACCGGACGGCCGTCCGCGTGTTCTCGACCATCTGGTCCAGCGTCCAGCCCTCGGCATACTGCCGGATCGGGCTGGAGCCGATGAAGGCGGCCACCTCGATCGGGATCCCCACCCGCTGCGAGATCTCGACCACTGGACGGATGTCCACCTCCAGGGTGCGGGCCGCGCAGAGCGGCTTGATCCGCAGTCGCCGGTCGCGGATCTCTTGCGCCAGGCGCTCGACGTGGGCCACCATCCGGGGGCCGGCCCCGGGGAGCCCGAGGTCGATGGACCCGATGCCCAGGGCGTCGGCCAGGTGGAGAAATCTCAGCTTGATGTCGATCTCCGGGTCGCGCACAGACGGTCCCTGGATCCCGTCGCGCAGCGTTTCGTCGTGCAGGGTGACCGGGTGATCGGGCCGCTCGCTCTGGCCCACCACGTTCCAGTCGTAGATGAGGTCGCGCTCCTCAGGCATCCGGCTCTTCCAGGTACCGGACCAGGGTCGTCAGGAACTCGGTAGCCAGGGCCCCATCGACGATGCGGTGGTCGACCGAGATGGAGATCCAGGCGCCCGGCCTGGCCACCACCTGGCCGTCGATCACCATCGGCCGCGGGCGAATGGCGCCGAAGCCGACGACGCAGCACTCGGGCGGGTTGATGATCGGCGTCCCGGTTTCGACCGGACCGCTGGCTCCCACGTTGGTCACCGTGATAGTGCTACCCGTCATGTCGCGGGGCGGCAGCGACCCGGCGCGGGCGCCCGCGATCAACTCGCTGGCCCGCGCGGCGATCTGCGCCAGGTCCAGCTGGTCGGCGTCGCGCAGGACCGGGACCAGCAGCCCCGCAGACGTGTTCACCGCCAACCCCACGTGAATCGCGCGCTTGATCACGATTTCATCGTGGGCCTCGTCCCAGGTGCTGTTCAGCATCGGATGGTCCCTGGTCGCGCGCACGACGGCCCGCACGAAGTAGGGGAGGGGCGTGACGGATTGGCCGGCCTGCTTGCGGCGCTCGCGGTCGGCCAGCAGCCGCGTGGCATCGAAGACGGCGAACTCGGTGAACTGCGGGATGGTGGTGATGGACCGGAGCATCTGCCGGGCAATGGCCTTGCGGATGCCGACCACGCTGATCCGCCGATCCCCGTCGGCGTCGACCGGTGGCGCCTGGGCGGCGCCTTCCACGTCGGAGCGGGTGACCCGGCCGCCGGGGCCGGTGCCGGTCACCCGAGCCAGGTCGACGCCCAGCTCGCGCGCCCGCTGGCGGACGAATGGCGCCGCGCGCACATCCTCCGGGCCGGGCGCGGCCGGAGCCGGGACCGACCGGGATCGGCGGCGGATGCCGCTCTCGGGAGTGGCTTCGGGGCCGTAGCCAACCAGCACGCCCCGGCGGGGCGCCTCCTCGGTGCCGGCCGCCGTCGTGGAGCGAATGGTCACCAGCGGGTTGCCCACCGGCACGCTCTGGCCGGGTTGGGCGTGGAGATGGGCGATGGTCCCTGCCCAGGGGGAAGGCACCACCACCACGGCCTTGGCGGTTTCCACCTCGCACAGCGGGGCGTTGATCTCGACCTGCTGGCCTTCGGTGACCCGCCAGGTGATCAGCTGCGCCTCGGTCAGGCCCTCACCCAGGTCGGGCAGGCGGAAAACGTGGTCAGGCATACGCGACGACCCGGTCGGCTGCTTCCAGGATGCGGTCCACGTCGGGGAGGTACAGCTTTTCGAAGCGGGAGGGCGGGTAGGGGATGTTCAGCCCCGCCACCCGCTCCACCGGCGCCTCCAGGAAATCGAAGGCGTCGTGGCTGAGACGGGCCGCAATCTCGGCGCCAAAACCCCCAAAGACCGGCGCCTCGTGGACCACGACTGCCCGGTGGGTTTTGTGCAGCGAGGCGAGTAGGGTTTCGGTGTCGAGCGGAACCAGGCTGCGCAGGTCGATGACTTCCAGGGAAAGGCCTTCGGCCTCGCCCGCCTTGGCGGCCTGCAGCGCCGTTTCGACCGTGGGGCCGTAGGCAATCACCGTCACCGACTCGCCCTCGTGGGCGATCCGCGCCTGCCCGATGGGCACGTGGGGCACGGGCAGCTCGAGCTCGTCTTTCTGCCAGTAGCGCGCCTTTGGTTCAAAGAAGATGACCGGGTCCTCATCGTCGATAGCGGAACGCAGCAGTCCGTAGGCGTCCGCGGGAGTGGCCGGGGTCACGACTTTCAGGCCGGGCGTGTGAGTGAAATAGGCCTCCGGACTCTCGGAATGGTGCTCGACCGCACCGATGTTGCCGCCGTAGGGAATCCGGATGGTAAGCGGGAGTGCCATCCCGGAGCGGTTGTGGTACTTGGCCGCGTGGCTCACGATCTGGTTGAAGGCGGGGTAGACGAACCCGTCGAACTGGATTTCGGGAACCGGCCGAAAGCCGCGCAGCGCCAGCCCGATGGCCGTGCCGATGATGGCCGACTCTGCCAGTGGCGTGTCGAAGACCCGCTCCTCCCCGAACTCCTTTTGCAACCCATCCGTCACCCGGAAGACGCCACCCAGGCGGCCTACGTCTTCCCCAAAGAGCAGCACCCGCGGGTTTGCCGCCAGCGCGTCCCGCAGCCCGGCATTCAGGGCTTTGGCCAGCGTGACGGTGCTCATTCCGACGGCTCCAGGGTGGCCGCAAACTCATCGCGCTCGGCCTGAAACGTCCGCGAGGGGGAGGTGTAGACGCGATCGAAGAGGACTTCGCTGGGTGGCGGGACCGGCGCATTGACAAGCTTGGTCCGCATCGTCTGGGCGACGGCGTCCGCCTCGGCTCGGATGGCGCCGGCGCGGGCATCGTCCAGGTGGCCCTCGGCGAGCAGCCAGGCTTCGTAGCGGACGATCGGGTCGCGCGGCGACCAAGCGGCGAGCTGGTCGTCGCTTCGGTAGCGGGTGGGGTCGTCCGCACTCGAGTGAGCCCCCATGCGATAGGTGACGGCTTCGATCAGGGTCGGACCGTCGCCCCGCCGGGCCCGTTCGGCGGCGGCGCGCACGACCGCATAGACGGTGAGCACGTCATTGCCGTCGATGCGCACGCCCGGGAAGCCGTATCCGGCGGCTCGCTCGGCGATTCGTCCGGCCGTTTGCTTTTCGAGCGGCACCGAGATGGCCCAGTGATTGTTTTGACACAGAAAGACGACCGGGCACTTGAAGACGCCGGCGAAGTTCATGCCTTCGTGCCAGTCCCCTTCGGAGGTGGCGCCGTCGCCGAAGCAGGCCAGGACCACCTGGGAGCTGTGATCGAACTTGCAACCGAGCGCATAGCCGACCGCGTGCAGGACCTGGCTGGCCACCGGGATGGCCAGCGGCGCGAAATGGTGACTGGCCGGGTCCCAGCCACCGTGGGTGAGCCCCCGGAACAGGTACAGCATGGCGGCTGGGTCGATACCGCGACACATCCCCATGCCGAACTCGCGGTAGCTGGGGAAGATCCAATCGTCCGGGTGGAGCGCCAGGGTGGCGCCCACCTGGGCGGCCTCCTGGCCCAGGAACTGGCCCCAGAGCCCCAGTTCGCCCTGCCGCTGCAGGTTGAGGGCCTCGGCGTCGGCCCGGCGGATGACTACCATCCAGCGATAGAGGTCCACCAGTCGTGCCCGATCCAGGCCAGCCTCTTCAATCGCGACGGCCGGCGGCAACGTCCCCTCTGGGTTCAGCTGCGCCATGAGCGACGGGCGCGCCCGTTCCGCCTGGGAAGGCTGCGGCATGCTGCGAACTCCATCGTATACTGCGGCCATCTGGGACCGTCTCCGGCACGTTCGGCTCCATCTCGCGCACCGTGTCGTCGAGTCCTACCGCTATCACATCGACTACAAGCGCGAGGCCGCCCTCCGCGCCTGGGTGTCCTTTCTCGTGATGTTCCTCTTCCTGCGAGGGCTGACCTTTGGCATCCGTCACCACCTGCTGCCGGTCAAGAACGTGGTCACCTCCAGCGGGCTGCACATCCATCATTTCGTATGGGGCATCCTCATTCTGCTGGTGATTGGCTTTCTGGCCCTCATGCTGGAACAGCCGCGCTGGCACCCCTGGCTGGCCATCGGCTTCGGGTTTGGCGCCGCCCTCGTGATCGATGAGTTCGCATTGTGGCTCAATCTGAAAGACGTCTACTGGGCCAAGGAGGGTCGATCCAGCGTCGACGTGGCCATCCTGGTGTTCGCCCTGCTGGGCCTGTATTACGCGGCCGACCGGTTCTGGCGGGACATCATCCGTGACCTGGGCCGCGCCGCCCGCTTCCTGGTCACCGGGGAGCACCGCATCCTCGGCCAGACGACGACCCCGACGACGTGAGCGAACAGGGGGACAGCCGGGCGACGGTCACCTATTTCGTGCCCGCTGCGGAGCGCCAACGACTGCGCGACGTCCTTACGAAGGCGTCGGCGGCCGAATCGCCGGCCGGCCCATACGAGGCCTGGCGGGCGCGATGGCGGCAGGCCACAGCGATCCTTTATGAGTCGGGCAAATTGGTGATCTCTGGTCCTCCACCAGCCTTCGAGGACCTGCGGTCGATCGTCGAGTCCGTGCCCGGGGTCGCCGTGCGGACGAAGAATCCCGCGAAACCCGACCCCGGCCCTCCGCCGGGGACAAACGTGTCTGAACTGGAGCCCCACATCGGGACGGATGAGGCCGGGAAGGGCGACTTCTTTGGTCCGCTATGCACCGCCGGCGTCTACGTGGATGCGCGGACGGCGGAGATCCTGCGCACGGTCGGGGTGCGGGATAGCAAGACGGTGAATGACCCTACGGTCCGGTCGCTGGCCCGCCAAATTCGTGAGGTGACGGATGGCAAGGCGGCGCTCACCGTGGTCGCGCCCCGGCGCTACAACGAGCTCTACAAGCAGATGCGCAGCGAGGGCAAGAATCTCAACACGCTGCTGGCCTGGACCCACACGCGGGTGATCGAGGATCTGATCAAGACCGGCGTTCGGCCCAAGTTCATCTTGAGCGACCAGTTCGGCGACAAGCGCTACATCGAGCAGCGGCTGCTGGCAGAGACCCGGCAGAGCGGCATTCCGCTGATCCAGATGCCGCGCGCGGAGGCTGATGTGGCGGTGGCCGCGGCCTCCATCCTGGCCCGGGATGCCTTCCTCGGCTGGCTGGAACGGACCAGCAAGGCTCTCGGGGTGACGCTGCCGAAGGGCGCATCGCTTCAGGTGATCGAAACCGCCAAACTGCTTGTCCAGCGCAGCGGGCTCGAGAGCCTGAACGAGTACGCCAAGACCTCTTTCAAGACCATGGACAAGGTCCTCGCGACCTAGGGTTACGCGCCCTTGTTCCTGGGGTAGAATCGGGGCGCGAGTCCGCCAGGCAACCGCGGCGGGAACCGGTCCCGTCGAGGAAAGTCCGAGCTCCGCAGAGCACGGTGCCGGGTAACACCCGGTCGGGGCAACCCGAAGGAGAGTGCCACAGAAAGTACACGGCCTAAGCGCGAAGGCGCCGGCAAAGGTGAAACGGCGAGGTAAGAGCTCGCCAGCAGCCGGGAGACCGGCTGGCTAGGTAAACCCCACCCGGAGCAAGACCGAATAGGGGGACGACGGCTGGCTCGGCCAGTCCCCGGGTACGGTCGCTTGAGGCGCCGGGCAACCGGCGTCGAAGATGGATGGTTGCCGCTCCGCGCACGTGTCGGCTTCGGCCGGCTGAGGCGGGGCACAGAACTCGGCTTATCGGCGGACTCGCGAATTCAAAGGAAAGGCACCCGGCCGGTGCCTTTCCTTTGCGGGAGATTCCTCCCCACCTTATGGTTGTTGCGGAGCTCAAACGTATCCCGGCACGCGCCGTAGCGGAGGCTCGCCGGCCTTGGTGCGGCCAGCTCGCCTCGAGAGCCGCACTCGTGCCATCAGAGACACGCACATCACCGTTTCGGACTCCGCTCAAGGGAGTCGGGCGCGTACCGTGCTAAGCCGGCAATCGGGCACGAGCTTGGAGCCGGGCGTCTGACTACGCCCGGCTACCACAACATCTAGGGGCATGCAAAAGGCCGCGACACCATGCCACTAAATCTGGGGCACATTTCCTTGACAGCTGTGGGTCACGGTGGTAGGGTTGCGCGTGTCGGTGGGAAAAAGTGGGGCTAAGTGGGGAACAGTGACCACACGGCACGGCAGGCCTGATGTTTCTCGGGACCTATCGCCACGCGGTGGATGCCAAGGGACGGCTCGCGATCCCGGCCCGGTTCCGGGAGCAGCTGCCGACCGGCACGGTCATTTCCAAGGGCGCCGAGGGCTGCTTGCAGGTTTACCCGCCCAAGGAATGGGCCAGGGTAAGGGACAGGATGCGGATCACCTCCACGACCGCTGCCGAGGAGCGGAAGTTACAACGGATGCTGTTCGGCTCGGCCCGGGAATGCGAGTTCGACGCCCAGGGCCGCATCGTCCTTTCGGCCGACCACCGCTCATACGCCGGGATCGGCGCAGCGGCAGCCGTGGTGGGCGTCAACAACTTGATCGAAATATGGAACGACGAGGCATGGCGACGGATTGGCGATGCCACGCCCGACGAGTACACGCGGATCCAGGACCGGGTGGCCGAACGGGAGCGCAGCAACGACCGATGAGGCCCGCGACCACCCCCGCAACGATTCTCCGCCCGGCGGGGCCGGGCATCGACCTGTACTTTTACAAGAAGTCATAACCGGCCTTCGACCCGCCCCAGGGCAATCCATGGTGGATGCGACTCTGGGCGGCGGCGGGTACACGCTCGCGCTGCTCCAGCGCGTGCGCCCAGGCGGGAGCGTTCTCGCCCTGGACCGCGACGCCAGCGCCATCGCCCGGTTCCCGCTGGAGCGGGTGCCGCCCGACGTCAGGCTTCGCCTGGTCCACGCCAACTTCGCCGACCTGGGTCGCGTCGCCCGGGAGCTGCCAGGCGGCGCCGACGGCATCATCTTCGACCTCGGGATGTCGTCGATGCAGCTGGATGACCCGGAGCGCGGGTTCAGCTTCCAGCGCGATGGGCCGCTCGACATGCGGCTCGACCAGTCCGAACCGTGGACCGCCGCCGACTTGCTGAACCGAGAACCGGCCAGCGAGCTGCGACGGATCTTGTTGAGCTACGGGCAGGAACGGTGGGGGGCCCGCATCGCCGAGCGCATCGTGGCCCGGCGGGCGCGCCAGCTATTTCGGACCACCAAAGACCTCGTCGATGTCGTCACGGGAGCGATTCCCAGGGCCGCCTGGCCTCGGGACATCCACGTAGCCACCCGAACGTTCCAGGCGCTTCGCATCGCGGTGAACCGCGAGCTCGAGGCGCTCGACGCGGGATTGAAGGCCGCTATTCCTCTCCTCGCTCGCAATGGGCGCCTTGGGGTCGTCACCTTCCACTCTCTCGAGGACAAGATTGCAAAGGACCTTTTCAACGTCGAAGCAACAGATTGTGTCTGTCCGCCCCACGCGCCCGTTTGCATCTGTGGACATCGCCGCTCGGTCCGGGTCATGACCAGAAAGCCGATCCGGCCGAGCGAAGCCGAGATCCGCGCGAATCCCCGGGCTCGGTCGGCCAAATTACGCATTGCGGAGAAGCTATGAGCGTCATCGAGTCCTTCGGACAAGTCCATATCTAAGAGGTCGCATGGTAGAACCCCTCCCTCCTGGGCGTCTACTGGTCTTGCGACCTCGCCGGCCCGAGTCGACCACTCCGGCGCGCACGTCCCCCCCTTCGCGTGCGCGCCGGAGCCGGGCTCGGTTCCCGGGCCAGCCGCTGCTGGCCGGCCTGGTGGTGTTGGCCGCCGCCCTGGTGCTGGTAGCCCAGTCGGCTGCCGCGACCCAGCAGAGCTATCAAATCAGCGCGCTGAAGCAGGAGCAAGCGAAGCTCCAGGCGGAGCGCGACGACCTGCAGGCGCGACTGGCCCAGGCGCGGGCCGCCAATCGAGTGGACGCAGCGGCGGTCGCCCTGGGGCTGAGCCGTCCGGCCCGCTGGCAGTACGTCCGCGGCGCCACGTCTCCGATTGCGCTGGCCCCCCGGCCGGCGCAGGGGCGGGGTGGGCTGTGGACTGGCCTGTTGGCCGTCCTCAGCGGCGTGATCGGCCGGCCGCTGGACGTCGAAGCCGGCACGCCCTAGTACGGCATCCGGGGGCCCTATGAGGACGGTCGAGGACGTCGAGCCGCGGGCTCGGGTGCTCAGCCTGCTGGCCCTGGCCCTGATGGCGTACCTCGTGCTGCTGGGGCGGCTCGGCTACTGGCAGGCGATCCGGCACCGCGACCTGGCCGCCGTGGCCAGAGCCCAGCACGACGACCGGCTGATCCTGCCGGCCGTGCGCGGCCGCCTGCTCGATCGGTACGGCGCGCCGCTGGTCACGAACACTCCCGTCTTCAGCATCTTTGCCTCGCCGGACCTGATTCCGACGGCGGACCGGGCCGAGGTGGCGGACCGCCTCGGCGGGGTGCTCGGGATGGCGCCGGCCGACCTGCTGGCCAAACTCGCCACCACGCGCAAGTTCGTCTACCTGAAACGGCGGGTACCCGCCTCGGTCGCGCACCAGGTCGAGGCGCTGGCCCAGCCGGGGATCGGAAAAATCGCCGAGTCGCAGCGGAGCTATCTCGAGGGCGCGGTGCCGGGCACCAGCCTGGCCGCGAACCTGCTGGGCTTCGTCAACGACAGCGGTCAGGGCGCTTACGGGATCGAAGGCTATTACGACCAGCAGCTGGCCGGGACCAATGGGTACGAGGCCACCTTCCGCGACATCACCGGCCGGCCGATCGTCCTCAGCGATCGCACGCGGGTCGAGCCCATCAATGGGGCGAGCCTGCAGCTGACCATCGATGGCGCCATCCAGGTGGCGGCCGAGCGCGCGCTCGCCGACGGCATCAAGAAGGTCGAGGCCGAGAGCGGATCAATCCTGATCATGGAGCCGACCACGGGGCGCATCGTGGCCTGGGCTGACATCCCGACCTATGACGCCAACCTGTTCAGCGCGGTCGCCGACCAGAACCCGCGCCTGTTCGTCGACTCCAACGTGTCCGACCTGTATGAGCCGGGCTCGGTGATGAAGGTCGTGACCCTGTCCGGCGCCCTCGACCGGCACGCCATCACGCCCACAACGACCTTCAATGAGACGGGCAGCGTGGTCATCGGCGGCTACCGGATCAAGAACTGGGACAACAAGGCCCACGGGGTCGTGACCATGACCCAGGTGCTGGAGAAGTCGTTGAACGTAGGCGCCATCAAGGCCGAGCAGCTAGAGGGTGGCCCCGCCTTCTTCGAGTCCCTGTCCCAGTTCGGGGTCGGCCAGCGGACTAGCATCGATCTGGCCGGCGAGGTGAATGCGACGTTGGGCGCCTACGCGAACTGGCGGCCGGTGGAGCTGGCCACGGCGTCGTTCGGGCAGGGCGTCGACGTCACCCCGATTCAAATGCTGGGGGCAATCAACGTCATCGCCAGCGGCGGCGACCTGGTCTGGCCGCACGTGGTGGACCAGGTGATCGACGCCCGCGGGGTCGCCCACCCGGTCGCGCCGAGGGTGATCCGCCACGTGCTGGCTCCCACCACGGTGAACCAAATGCGCCAGATGATGGTCGGGGTGGTGGAGCACGGCTCTGGGTATGCCGCTCGGATCGATGGATTCCGCGGCAAGATTGCCGGCAAGACCGGGACCGCCAACATCCCCGAGAACGGCACCTATCCCTCGGGCGAGGTCATCGGGTCATTTGTCGGATTCGTGCCAGTCGATCACCCGCAGTTCACCATGCTGGTGATCGTCCGCAAGCCCAAGATCCTGTTCGAAGGCGCCTACGTGGCCGCCCCCATCTGGAAGGCGGTGGCCTCGGCCCTAATCACCCAATGGAATATCGCCCCCCAGTGATGACGCTCGGACGCCGGCGGGCAACCACTAATAATGTCCTCATGGGACCCGGGGTGGATGAGGTCATCGCCTATACGGGCGGCACGCTGGTCGGCGGTCCGCCTGACCAGCCCCTGGCGCACCTGTACACGGATTCCCGGGAGGTGACCCCGGGGGATCTCTTCGTGGCCCTGAAGGGCGAGGCCCAGGATGGGCACGCGTTTATCGGCCAGGCCATCGAGCGCGGCGCGGGCGCCATCCTGTGCGAAGTCGTGCCCGCCGCAGCTCCCGCGACGGTCTCGGTCGTGCGCGTGCCGGATAGCCGCCGTGCCCTGGTGGACCTGACCCGGGGGATCGTGGACGCCCACCCGGTGCCGATCGTGGGCATTACCGGCAGCGCCGGGAAGACGACGACCAAGGAGATGGTCGCCCAGGTCCTGGGTCGACGCCTGCGCGTGCGCAAGAGCGAAGGCAACCTGAACACCTACACGGGCATCCCGATGACCGTCTTCGACCTCGACGACGCGGACCGAGTCCTGGTGCTGGAGTATGCGATGTCGCGCGCCGGCGAGATCCACGAGCTGACCAGCA
The DNA here is from genome assembly GCA_005880615.1 of Chloroflexota bacterium. Classification (GTDB taxonomy): domain Bacteria; phylum Chloroflexota; class Dormibacteria; order CF-121; family CF-121; genus CF-121. The sequence continues at coordinate 13,595 of VBID01000124.1, read as the reverse complement.
TGGCGCCCCCGTCCATCGCGGCAGTGCTCAATGTGGGCATCGCCCACGTGGGGTACCTGGGCTCCATCGAGGCGGTGGCCGCCGCCAAGCGGGAACTGGTCGAGGGGCTGCGCCCCGACGGCCTGGCGGTGCTGAACGCCGACGATGCCAACGTCCTCAAGATGGCCGCCGTCGCCCGGCGCAGCCGGACCTTCGGGTTTTCCAAGCAAGCCGAGGTGCGGGCGGAGCAGGTCCGCCTCCACGGCCTGGACGGCAGCAGCTTTCGTCTGAAGACCGCGCGGGGTGACGCCGACGTTTTCCTCCGGGTCCCGGGTCAGCATCTGATCTCGAATGCTCTGGCCACCGCGGCCATCGCCCTCGAGTTCGACTTCGACCCCCGGGCCATCGCCTCCGCGCTGCGGGGCTTTCAGACCGGCGCCCACCGAATGAGCCTGCTAGCCGGGCGGGGCGGGGCCCGGCTGATCGACGACACCTACAACGCCAGCCCGGGATCGATGCGGGCCGCGCTGTCCGTGCTTCGGACCGCCCCCAGCGGCGCCGTGCGCGTGGCGGTGCTGGGCGACATGCTGGAGCTGGGAGACCACGCCGATCAGGCCCACGACGAGCTCGGCCGGATGGCGGCGCAGAGCACGGATCATCTCTTCGTCCTGGGCGCCTACGCCAATCGCGTTGTGGGGGCCGCCCGCGGAGCCGGGATGACTCCCGAGCGGGCGTCGGCCGTGTCGGGAGTCGACGTCGCCCTCACCCGGCTGGAGCCATTGTTGTCAACCGATACGGTGGTCCTGATCAAAGGCTCCCGCGGCATGCGGCTGGAGCGGCTCGTCGAGGCCCTCGAGCAGCCCTGATGGTCCTTCGAGCGCTGCTGGCGTTCGTCCTTGCGTTTGGGGCGGGGGCGGCGGTGTATCCGATGGTGATCGGCTGGCTGGCCAGGGCGGGGGTGGGGCAGCCCATCCGCGAGGAGGGGCCGCCGTCACATCAGAGCCGGTCGGGGACGCCGACCGCCGGCGGGATCGTCTTCCTCGCGCTCGGGCTGATCCTCTACCTGGTGTTCGATCGGAGCCGCGCGGGGGGCCTGGTGCTCCTGGCGCTGCTGGGCGGCGGGGGGCTCGGCCTGGTGGACGACCTGCGCAAAGTGCTGGCCCGGCAGAACCTCGGGCTGCGGGCGCGGGAGAAAGTCCTGATCCAGCTGCTCACCGGTCTCGTCCTCGCCTTCCTGGGCTGGCGGTGGGGCTTTGCCGTCCAGGCCGTACCGTTCTGGCACCCGGTCAACCTGGGCGCCTGGCTGATCCCGCTGGGGGCCGTAGCCTTCGTCGCCGGAACCAACGCCTTTAACCTCACCGACGGGAGCGACGGGCTGGCCGCCGGAGTGGGCGCCATCGCCTTCGCCACCCTGACCCTGATCGCCCTGCGGAGCCAGCATGCGGCGGCCGCCTGGCTGCCGGCCATCCTCACCGGCTTGCTGCTCGCCTTCCTGGTCTACAACCTCTCCCCCGCGCGGGTGTTTATGGGGGACACCGGCAGCCTGGCGCTGGGGAATGCCCTGGTGGCGGCGGCCATCGTCGGCGGCGTCCTCTGGTACTTGCCAGTGCTGGCCGTCGTCCTGGTGGCGGAAACCGTCTCGGTCATCGCCCAGGTGGCCAGCTTCAAGCGCACCGGCCGGCGGATCCTCCGGATGTCGCCGTTGCACAACCACTTCATCCTCGGCGGCTGGTCCGATACCCGGGTGGCGCTCTCCTTCTGGGCCGTCGGGTTGATCGCGGCGCTGCTCACCCTGGCCCTGGCCCCGGCCGGAGGCAGGGCGTGAACCTGCAGCACGCGCACGCCCTGGTCATTGGCTTTGGGCGCAGTGGGCGGGCGGCGTCCGCCTTCATCCAGAAGCAGGGCGGCAGCGTGCGGGTGGTTGATCGGAACGACACGCCGGAGCTGCGGGCGGCCCTGCACGCGGCCGGCGTCGACGGTCGGGTGGGTGGCTATTCGGAGGCCGATCTGAACGGCCGCGACCTGGTGGTGGTCAGCCCGGGCGTGCCCTGGGACCTGCCGCTCGTGCAGGCCGCTCGGCGGCAGGGCATCGGCGTGACCAGCGAGATGGACCTATTTTTCAGTTTTTGCCCGGCCCCCATCGCCGGCATCACCGGCACGAATGGCAAGACCACCACCACTGCGCTGACCGCAGACCTGTTTGCGGCGGGCGGGCTGCGCGTGATCCGGGGCGGGAACATCGGCGAGACCGTGCTGGACCGGCTGGACCAGGTCACCGACGACAGCTGGATGGTTCTCGAGCTGAGCAGCTTTCAGCTGGAGTCCGTCGCTCAGCCCAGGCTGCGCATCGGCGCCATCCTCAATGTCAGCCAGAACCATCTCGACCGGCACCAGACGTTCGAGCGGTACCGGGAGATCAAGGCCAAGGCCATCGCCTTCATGACATCCGAGGACGCCGCCATCCTGAACGCCGACGACCCATCGTACGAGTATTTCCGTGCCCGGACGCGCGGCCGAGCGCTGCCGTTCAGCACCCGGCGGTTGGACCTCGACGCCGGCGCGGTCCTCCGAGAGGGATGGATCACCGTGGCCGGTGCCCGGGTGATGCCGGCCGCGGAGGTGCCGCTGCCCGGTGAGCACAACGTGAGCAACGTGCTGGCGGCGGTTGGTGCCGGCCACGCGGCTGGAGTTGCGCTCGATCGGATGCGGGCCGCGGTGCTCGCCTTCAAAGGCCTCGAGCATCGGCTGGAGCTGGTGGGGACCTTCCACGGGGTCCGCTGGTACAACGACTCCAAGGCCACCACGCCCGACTCGACCTCGCGGGCACTGGAAGCCTTCCGGGAGCCGATCATCCTGATCGCCGGTGGGCGCAACAAGGGCATGGACCTGGACCCGCTGGCGCGCGTCATCGCCCAGCGCGCCGCGGCGCTGGTGGCGATGGGCGAGACCGGGGATGAGTTGGTGCAGCGGGTGCGCGCCCATGGACTGGTTCGCGCCGAACGCGCCGACGACCTGAAGGACGCCGTGCGCCGGGCGGCGCACGCCGCGCCCTTGGGCTCGGTGGTGGTGCTGTCCCCCGCCTTCGCCAGCTACGACATGTTCACCGACTTCGAGGACCGCGGCCGCCGCTTCAAGGCCGCGGTGCGCGCGGAGGTCGGCGCATGAAGCGGCATCGCGGCCTCACCCTGGTGTCCATGCCGGTGCCCCTGCCGGGATGGAGCACCCTCTGGCGGCGCGGCGACCGCGGCTTGCTGCTGGCCGTGGGCGGGCTGGCCGCGTTCGGGCTGGTGATGGTCTTCTCCGCATCCGAGTCGCAGGGGTGGCTCTGGCACCGCAACGCCGCCTACTATTTCGAACGACAGCTGGTCTGGTTGGTGTTGGGGGCCGGCCTGCTGTGGGGCTGCGCCCAGCTCGACTATCACCGCTTGCGTCCGCTGGTCCGGCCGCTGGCGCTTGGCAGCCTGGCCCTCCTCCTGCTGGTCTTCGTCCCGCATCTGGGTGTGACCAGCAACGGCGCGCGCCGCTGGCTCAAGTTCGGCCCGCTGGAGATGCAGCCGGCCGAGCTGGCAAAGGTGGCCGTGCTGCTCTACATGGCCTCCTGGCTGGAGCGGCGCCGCGACCGATTGCATTCCGTGGAAGAAGGCGTGCTCCCCTTCCTGGCGCTGTTGGCGCTGATCACCGGCCTGGTGATGCTCGAGCGCGATCTGGGCACCACCTTGATCCTGGCGGCCATCATGCTGAGCCAGTTCCTGGTGGCGGGCTCACGCAAGCGCCACGTGCTGCTGCTGGTGGCGATCGTCGCCCTGGCCATCGCGGCGCTGATCCGCATGGAGCCGTACCGGTTTCACCGGATCATGGCGTTCCTGAACCCGTGGGCCGATCCCCTGAACAGTGGTTTCCAGTCCATCCAGTCGATCCTGGCGCTTGGCTCCGGCGGGATTTTCGGCGTCGGCCTGGGCCAGAGCATCCAGAAATACCAGTGGCTCCCCTTTGCGCACACCGACTTTATCTTCGCCATCGTGGGCGAGGAGACCGGGCTGCTCGGCACCACGGCGGTGCTGGTCCTGTTCGCCGTCTTTACCTATCGCGGGTACCGGATTGCGCTGCGCGCCCCGGACCTGTTCGGGTCCTTGCTGGCCTGCGGCATCACCACCTGGATCACCGCCCAGGCGGTGATCAATATCGCGGCCGTGACGGTGACCCTGCCCACGACCGGCATCCCGCTGCCGTTCATCAGCTACGGCGGCTCCTCCCTGGCCATCTCGTTGCTCGCGGTCGGCATACTGATGAACATCGCCGTCCAAGGCGAGAAGGTGGGCTGGATACGACATGCGCGTGTTGATCTCGGGCGGCGGTACGGGTGGGCACCTGTTCCCCGCGATCGCGATCGCGCAGGCGCTGTCGCGGAAGGACCCTGAGGGGCAGGTCCTCTACCTGGGCAGCAAGACCGGCCTGGAGGCGGAGATCATCCCCCGCCACGGCATTCCCTTTCAAGCGATTCCGGCCGCGGGTCTGTACACGGACGCGGTCTGGCGGAACCTCCGGCTTCCATACGTCATGCCGTGGGCCTATGTGCTGGCGTCGCGCGCCATCCGACGCTTCCGGCCGGACGCGGTGGTCGGCACCGGTGGATACGTCACCGTCCCGGTGATCCTGGCCGCCGCCCGGCGCGGCCTGCCTATCGTGCTGCTGGAGCAGAACCTCGAGCCGGGCCGGGCCACTCGCCTGCTGGCCCGATTCGCTCGGGCTGTTGCCACCGCCTACCAGGAGTCGGCCGGCTACCTCGACGGCCGCGCGGTGCTGACGGGGACGCCGGTGCGGCAAGACTTCCAGGTCCGCAAGCAGGATTTTCCCGACCGGCCGCGCCGGCTCCTGGTCCTGGGTGGGAGCCAGGGCGCGCTGCGCATCAATCAGGCTGTGGCCGAGGCCTTGCCCCAGCTGCTGGCCCGGCCCGACCTCAGCGTCACGCACCAGACGGGAGCCAGGCACCTGGCCATGATGGAGAGCGCGCGGGCGCGCCTTCCCGAGTCGCAGCGCGGCCGCTACCATCCCTTCGCGTTTACCGAGGATCTGGCGGCCGCCCTCCGAGCGAGTGACCTGGTGCTGGCTCGGGCCGGAGCCAGCACGCTGAGTGAGACCAGCGCCGTCGGCGTGCCCATGATCCTGGTCCCGGGAGACTTCGCGGGTGGCCACCAACGCCTGAACGCCAGGCCATTCGAAGAGGCGGGCGCGGCCGCCCTGATTGCCAATCAGGAGTGCGATGGGCCGCGCCTGCTGCGCGAGCTGGGCGCCATCCTCGATGACCCGGAACGGTACCGTCGCATGGTCGGCGCCATGGCGCAGCTGGGTCGGCCGCAGGCCGCAGATGCGGTCGCGGACCTGGTCCGCAGCCTGGCCGGGGACTGATGCGGATGCGGATCCATTTTCTCGGGATTGGCGGCTATGCGGTCTCGGGGCTGGCGCTGGTGGCGAAGTCCCTCGGTGATGATGTCACCGGCTCGGACGAGGACGCCTATCCGCCGACGACGGAGATCCTGACCAATGCCAAGATTCCGTGGGTCAACCGGCACGATCCCAAGAACTTGACGAAATGGCCGCGCCCCGACCTGGTCGTGCAAGGCAACCAGGTGCGAGCGGACAACCCCGAGGCCGCGGCCGCTCGCGAGATGGGGCTGCGCATCGTGAGCGAGGCCGAGTACTGGGGGGAGCTCACCCGGGATCGCACTCGGATCGTGGTCGCCGGCAGCCACGGCAAGACGACCACGGCCGGCTTGATCGCCTGGATCCTCAAGATGGCGGGAAGGAATCCGGGCTTCCGGCTGGGAGCCACCGTCCGCGACCTGGGCGGGGCGGCCGACTGGGGCGGCGGCAGAGAGTTTGTCTTCGAGGGCGACGAGTACACGTCGGCATCGTTCGATCCCAGGCCCAAGTTCCTGCACTTTGCCCCGAACATCGCGGTCTTGCTCAACGTCGATTGGGACCATCCGGACGTGTTTCCCGATCCGGCCGCCTACGAGCTCGCTTTCCGTCAGCTGGTCGAGTCGCTCGGTCCGGAGGACCGGCTGTTCGCCTGCCATGACGACGCCGGGGTTCGGCGGCTCCTCTCCCGCACCCGGGCCTCGGTCGAGACCTACGGGCTCAAGGGCGGGGCCGACTGGCAGGGACGTGATGTGCAAACGGAAACCAATGGGATGCGGTTCACCGCCTGGCACGGCGGCAAGGTCATCGCCGTGGTCGAAACCCAGCTGGCGGGTGCCCACAACGCGGCCAACGCCCTGGCCGCCTTGGCGACCACGGTTCGCCTTGGCGTTCCGGTGGCCACCGCGCTCCAGGGCATCGTCCGCTTTCAAGGTGCGGGCCGCCGGTTCGAGATCCGCGGCCGAGCCCGGCAGGTGACCGTGATCGACGATTACGCGCATCATCCCAGCGAGGTGCGGGCCACCCTGCGCGCCGCGCAGGAGCGCTTCGGGCCTGGCCGGGTGCTGGCGCTCTTCGTCCCGCATACGTTCTCGCGCACGCTGAGCTTGCTGGATGGGTACGCGGACGCTTTTGCCGGATGCGCGCTGACCCTGATCGGCCCCATCGAGCCAGCCCGGGAGCGGCACCTGGCCCACACCGTCAGTGCCGAGGATCTGGCCCGGCAAGTTCGTGATGGGGGAGAGGTCGGCACCGTGGCCTCGGCCCGCGACGCGGCGACACGACTGGCCACGGCGGCCCGCCCCGGGGACGCCATCGTTTGCATGTCCGTGCGCGGGTTCGATGACGTCGCTGCCAAAACACTGCGCGCCCTCCAGGGGTCGGCGGTTGGCTGAGTCGTGGCTTCGCTCCATTCCCGGGATCCGGGAACGAGAGCCGCTGGCCCGCCACAGCTGGTACGGCATCGGGGGCACGGCCGAATTCTTCCTGGAGCTCGAAAGCGACGTCCCGCTGGCGCGCATCCTGCCCCGGCTGGTCGCGGAGGCGACGCCGGTGTTTCCCCTGGGGCTGGGCACCAATACCCTGTTTCGCGGTCCCGTGCTGCCCGGCCTGACCATCCGGTTGGCCACCGAGACCATCCAGATCGATGGCCAGACGGTCGCCGTCTCGGCGGGCTTTCCCATGCCCAGGCTGGCGGCCGAGACGGCCAAGGCCGGCCGAGCCGGACTCGAGTTTGGGGCCGGGGTTCCCGGCACCGTGGGCGGCTCGGTCTTTGGCAACGCCGGCGCTTTCGGGACCGAAATCAAGGACCGCCTGATTTCCGCTGACGCGATCGACCCGGCCGGTTCCGTCCATTCGCTGACCGCGGCCGATTGCCAGTTCGCCTACCGAGACTCCGCGTTCAAGTCGGGACCCGCCCGCGGGTTCATCATCACCCGGGCCACCTTCTCGGTCCAGCCCGCGGACCCGTCCGCTATCCGGGAGCGCATCAAACAGGTGCAGAGGCATCGGCGAGATACCCAGCCGATCGACAAGCGCAGCCTGGGCAGTACGTTCAAGAATCCGCCGGGCGACTCCGCCGGCCGCTTGATCGAGGCGGCCGGCCTCAAGGGCCGCCGGATCGGCGGCGCCCAGGTCTCTCCCAAGCACGCCAATTTCATCGTCAATATGGGCGGGGCGACCGCGGATGACGTGCTAGCCTTAGTGGCCGAGATGCGGGACGCGGTCCGCCAACGGTTCGGGATCGAGCTCGAGCCGGAGATCCGCATCGTAGGAGCCGCGTGACGGGCCGGCTCCGGGTGGGCGTCCTGTTTGGCGGACGCTCGACGGAACATGAAGTCTCGGTGCTCTCCGCGCAATCGATCATTGCGGCCCTCGACCCCAAGCGGTATGAGGTCGTGCCACTTTACATCGACAAGGATGGCCACTGGCTGCTGGGCGACTCGATTCCGCGTCTGATCCATGATGCGGCTGCCCGGACCTATGTGTATCTGCCGCCCGATCCGACCCAGCATGGCCTGGTGCCGGCGTCACTCAATGGCGCGCCGGCCGGCCGAGCCGCCGTGCCGTCGCTGGACGTGGTCTTCCCCGTCTTTCACGGGCTGAACGGTGAGGACGGCACCATCCAGGGGCTGCTCGAGCTGGCCAACGTGCCCTACGTGGGCGCCGGCGTGCTGGCCTCGGCCCTGGGGCTGGACAAGATCCTCATGAAGCGGGCCTTCGCTGCAGCGGGCCTGCCGGTCGTCGACTACGTCTGGACCTCCCGAGCCCGCTTCGAGCAGGACCCGGATGCATTCCTCCGGCTGGCCGAGGCGGAGCTTGGCTATCCATGCTTCAGCAAGTTCGCCAACTCGGGCTCCAGCGTGGGGACGTCCAAGGCCCACAACCGCCAGGAGCTGCTGGCCGGGTTGCGGCTGGCGTCGAGCTTTGACCGAAAGATCCTGGTCGAGCGCGCTATCGACGCCCGCGAGCTGGAGGTCAGCGTGCTGGGCAACGACGACCCCCAGGCGTCGGTCGTGGGCGAGATCGTGCCGGCCCACGAGTTTTACGACTACGAAGCGAAGTACACGGACGAGGGCTCCAAGCTTCTGATTCCGGCGCCGATTCCGGCGCCGGTGGCCGAGGAAGTCCGGGCCCTTGCCGTTCGAGCCTTCCAGGCCATCGATGCGGCCGGCATGGCGCGCGTTGATTTCTTTCTCGAGAAGACAACGAACCGGATCTACCTGAACGAGGCGAACACCATCCCCGGGTTCACGAAGATCAGCATGTATCCCAAGCTGTGGGAGGCGAGCGGCCTTTCCTATCCCAACCTGGTGGATCGGCTGATCACTCTGGCCCTGGAGCGGTTTCAAGAAAAGCAGCGCTCCCAGACGGCCATCGATTCCCGCCTGCTGGATCGCGAGGACAAGCGATGACCGTCACCACTCGACCCACCCGGAAGACTCGCTCGGCTCGACCTGCGCCGGAGGCCGACACCGGCTTGCGCGGCTGGCTCTGGGCCAGTGGCCAGCTCATCGTGCTTGGCGTGGAGGTGTTTGCGTTGCTCTTTCTTCTGGCGAACCCGGCTTTTCGTCCCAAGGCGATCCAGGTCGTCGGGAGCACACATCTCGATCCCCACCAGGTAGTCGCCGCCATGGCGATGCCTCCCGACCGGAGCATCTTCCTGCTGGACCATTCGGTGCTGGAGGCGCGGTTGCGAGCCCTGCAATGGGTGAAGTCGGCCAGCGTGGCGCTGACGCTTCCCGATCATGTGCAGGTCACCATCGACGAGTGGATGCCGGTGGCCGTGCTGCAGCAGGGGGAGCGGTCCTTCTTTCTCAATGCGGAGGGCCGCATCCTGGGGCCGGCGCCCGAGGCCGGCAGCCTGCCCATCGTCCAGCGACCCGCGCTGGCATCGACCCAGGCCGGGACCGCGGTCCTCTCGCCCGAGCTAGAAGCGCTCCTGATCCCGATGAGCAGCGGGTTCCCGGGCGCGTACCGCATGCGGGTCGTCGCCTTCTCCCTGGACGATCGCCAGGGCTTGTCGATCAAGACCGACCGCGGCTTCATCATCTACTTCGGCCAGATGGCGACGGCCGACGAGCGCGCCACGCTGGAGCCGAAGCTGGCCGCACTGAAAGCCCTGGCCAGTCGGATCGACCTGGTGTCGTCGCCGATCACCTACGTCAACCTGATGAACCCGGCCGCTCCCGCCGTCCAGATGCGCCCCGGAAGATGACGAAGAGCGCCGTTCGGGGCAGTCGCGAAGCCGTCTGGATCGTCCTGTTCGCGGCGGTGTTCGCCATCGTGGGCATCCTGCTCGGCCTCAACGCGCCGGTGCAGATCCCGACAGGGTATGCGCGCTACACAGCGGTCATGATCCTGGCCGCGCTGGACTCAATCTTCGGTGCCATCAAGGCCTGGCTCAACGGAAATTTTGAAAACAAGGTCTTCATCTCGGGACTGCTCGTGAATTCAGTCGTCGCGGGAGCGCTCACCTACCTGGGTGACAAGCTGGGCGTGGAGCTGTATTTCGCCGCCATCGTCGCCTTCGGGGTCCGCATCTTCGAGAACATCGCGGTCATCAGGCGGCACTTGCTGTAGGCCTCCCGCCAGTCCCGCGCCGGCGTGGCTGTGGATAACCAGCCCTGGATTGTATTGTCAGGTTGCGGCGACCACCGTATAATGTGGCAAACCGTCCGTCCAGTTCGTCCCAGGAACAGTCTTTGCCACGTTCTAAATACATTTCGGCCCTGGACATCGGCACCACGAAGGTTTGCTGCGTGGTCGGCGAGCTGACCGAACGCGGCCTCAACATCGTCGGGGTCGGCGAAGCCCCATCCGAAGGCCTTCGGCGAGGCTCCGTGGTCAACATGGAAAAGACCGTGCACAGCATCACGCAGGCGGTGCAGGGTGCCCAGCGGATGGCCGGCCAGCGGGTGGAGTCCGCGTATGTCGGCCTGGCCGGCACCCATGTGCTCAGTCAAAACAGCCGCGGCGTGGTGGCGGTCTCGCGGACCGACCACGAGATCGCGCACGCCGACGTGACTCGCGTCATCGACGCGGCGCGGGCCGTGTCGGTCCCCAGCGATCGCGAGATCATCCACGTCGTCCCCCGCGGATACGTGGTCGACGGCCAGGAGGGAGTCCGCGATGCCATCGGCATGTGCGGCGCCCGCCTGGAGGTCGAAGCCCACATCGTGACCGGGGCGCTGACTGCGGTCCAGAACGTGGTCAAGTGCGTGCAGCAGGCCGGGCTCAGCGTGGAGGACATGGTCGTCCAGTCGCTGGCGTCGGCCGAGGCGACGCTCAATGACAACGAGCTCGACCTGGGGGTGGCGCTGGTCGACATGGGCGGCGGGACGACGGACGTGGCCGTGTTTGTGGACGGCAGTGTGCTGCATACGGCCGTGCTCCCCGTTGGGGCGCTGCACGTGACGAATGACGTCGCGATTGGGCTGCGCACGACGCTGGAAGAGGCGGAGAGCCTGAAAGTGAACTACGGCCACACGGTGCCCTCCTGCATTCCCCGCGAAGAGATGGTTGAGGTCCACCAGATCGGCACCGAGCGGAGCCAGACCGTGCCCCGCCGGCACCTGGCCGAGATCATCGCCCCGCGGGCGCGCGAGATCCTGGAGATGGTCCGGCAGGAGGTCCGGCGCGGCTCCCGCGATGGATACCTGCCGGCCGGGGTGGTGCTCACGGGTGGCGGCTGCCGGCTGATGGGCATGACCGAGACCGCCCAGACGACGCTCGAACTCCCGGTGCGGATCGGGACGCCGGCCGGGATCAGCGGAATGGCCGACCGGGTAAGTGGCCCCGCCTATGCGACCGCGATCGGGCTGCTGCGCTGGGGGTTCAACCTCAGTCATCGGCACAACGGGCATGCCCCCACGCACGAAGGCGTGACCGCCGTCTATCAACGGACCGTCACCTGGTTCAGAGAGTTTTTCTAAGGAGGCCACGATGGACTTTGACGATCAAGTGCGCATGAAGGGTTTCGTATCGCGGCCCCCTGCCGAGCGCTTCGTGCGGGCCCGCCTGGATCGGGACAAGGAGGATGGAAGAATGCGCGACGCCGCGGAGACGCTCGAAGGCAACGCTCGGATCAAAGTCGTTGGGGTCGGCGGCGGCGGGAGCAACGCGGTCAACCGCATGATCCGCTCGAAGCTGCGGGGCGTCGAGTTCATCGCCATCAACACTGACCTGCAGGCACTGGCCAAGTCGGAGGCCGAGATCAAAGTCAACATAGGCAAGAAGTTGACCCGCGGTCTGGGCGCCGGCGGCGACCCGACCATCGGGCGCGAGGCGGCCGAGGAGAGCCAGCAGGAGCTGACCGAGCTGCTGCGCGGAGCGGACATGGTTTTTCTGACCGCTGGCATGGGCGGCGGCACCGGGACCGGCGCCGCGCCGGTGATCGCCGAGGTGGCGCGCAACAACGGCGCGCTGACCATTGGCGTAGTGACCAAGCCCTTTACCTTCGAAGGCACCCGCCGGCGGCAGCTCGCCGAAGAGGGGGTGGCCAGGCTGCGAGAGAAAGTCGACAGCCTGATCACCATCCCGAACCAGCGGCTGCTGGACGTCACGGACAAGAAAGTGCCGTTCACGGAAGCCCTGAAGATCGCCGACGACGTCCTGCGCCAGGGCGTGCAGGGCATCTCGGACCTGATCGTGATGCCCGGCCTGATCAATCTGGACTTTGCCGATGTGAAGGCCGTCATGTCCGGCCAGGGCGCATCGCTGATGGGCATCGGCTTCGGTAGTGGGGACCAGCGGGCCTCCGACGCGGCCCGGGACGCGGTCGCCAGCCCGCTGCTGGAAACGTCGATCGACGGGGCGCGCGGCATCCTGCTGAACGTCACCGGCGGTCCGGACATGACGCTCCACGAAGTCAACGAGGCCGCCGAGATTGTGCGGGCTTCGGCCGACCGCGACGCCAATATCATCTTCGGGACCGTCATCGACGAGAAGATGGTGGGCGAGATCAAGATCACGGTGGTCGCCACCGGCTTCGGCACCTCCAACGAGATCACGATCGAAACCGACGAACCGTACCTGGCCCCGGTGAACGAGCCGACGCCGATTTTCCGTGGCTTTGATGCCTCCAATCTGGATATTCCGGCGTTCCTGCGAGGGCGGCGCTAGGGGCCGAGGTTTCCGCGCCATCCGGCGTGGGGGAGGTTCGCGGGCCTTGGTGCGGCCCGCTCACCTCGAGGCCTCGCTTCGCCGTGCTCGAAACGGTCGGGCGAACCCACTACCATATGCTGTGGATGTTGCGCCCGCACTCTAACCACATCTTGTGGCTCCGGCTCGGCTCGGAGCGCACGGCCTGACTGCCGTGCGCTGTCCATATTGTGGCCATCTGGACCTGAAGGTCGTCGACTCCCGTGACTCCGACACGGGGGAGTCGATCCGCCGCCGGCGGGAGTGCCTGGAGTGCGCCAAGCGGTTCACCACGTACGAACGCATCGAGACGGTCCCCCTCTATGTCATCAAGAAAGACGGTCGCAGGGAAGACTTCGACAGACAAAAGCTGTTCGGTGGCCTGATGAAGGCGACCGCCAAGCGGGAGATCTCACCCAGCGTCGTGGAACGGATCGTGGACGAGATTGAGAGTGAGCTGCGAACCCGGGGCAAGACCGAGATCCCGTCCCGCGAGGTCGGGGAGCTGGTGATGGACAAGCTGCGTGGCCTGGACGAGGTCGCCTATATTCGTTTTGCGTCGGTCTACCGGTCGTTCATGGACCTGCAGGAGGTCAAGCAGGAGATCGACCAGCTGCTGAGCAAGGACAAGAAATCGTAGAAAGTCGGTGGAGGCCTCGGCGCGTTCTGCGCGCCATGATTGGCCTTCGCTGTGAGCCGCCGAGCGATACGAGCCTCGTCCTATCGGTCATCGACAATTCTTGGACGGAGATTATGGCCATAGGCGGCTGGATTGTGGCGTTTGCCGCCACTGGAGCACTGTTGATCGTGGTCGGAGAGGTGGTCGCCATCAACACGTGGCATGAGCCAGCCAAAACACAGGCTCTGATCGTCGCAGCCGCGCCCTTGGGCATTTCGGCGATGGGCTTGATCATCCGCACGTGCCTTGCGGGATTGGCGGTCTCGGCGGCGCACAAACTCGCTGTCAAGAAACTCCCCGCCGGAGCCTACGATCGCCTGGTTTGGCGTCTGACGACGACCACCAGCTGGGTGCTGGTTCCTCAGGCCCTGCTGGGCGT
>VBID01000097.1 GCA_005880615.1 Chloroflexota bacterium | reverse complement strand
AGCACGAGGTCATCCGCCGATTCCTGGTTCGTCTCGCCCGGCGGATTCGCAAATACCGCGGCAGCCTCATCCTGGTGACCCAGAACCCGGGCGACTTGTTCGAGAGTAAGGATGGCGCGGTGCTGGCGACCAACCCGAGCCTGCTGATGCTGGGCTCGCTGAAGCACTCGGAGGCCCTCAAAGTGCAGAAAGCCTTCAGCCTGACCGACCGGCAGGTAGCCTCCCTCGAGACGGCTCGCCGCGGCGATTTCCTCCTCCTGGCGGGAGCCAACCGGGTTCCGCTGCACGTTATGGTGCCGCCCTGGATGGACGAGCTGATCGTTCAATTTCGTGACCGACCGTCTGCCGGATTGTGACCGACAAACCGTATGGCTTCGGGTATGGAAACACTGGAGGACATCCAAACCGGATGAACCTTAGTGGGGAACCTCTTGCGGCTAGACGTCCTGGCGGCGCTGCTGGCCATCGTGCCCGGCTACCTCGCCGTCGCGTTCTGGCGCCGGGCGAAGACCTGGCAGCAGCCGTCCACCGACCTCGGCACCATCCTGCCGGCGCTGGCCGTCAGTCTGGTGATCCAGGTGGTGGTGTCGCCCCTCACCATCTGGCTGCTGCTGCCGGTCGCGGGTGACCTGCCGCACCATCCCTGGAACCTGGTCGTCTGGACCTACATCACAGTGATCGTGGTGCCGTTGGTCGGAGGTGTTGGCCTAGGCCGATTGACCGACCTGTACGCGGCCGGGCACGGCCGGCCGCACGGATTTTCGGAGCTGCTGCCCGAGGTGCCACCGTCCGCCTGGGACCTCTTTTTCAGCCGCAAGCTCCCGGATGGCCAGTTCCTGGTGATCACCTTCCAGGATGGCTCGCAGGTGGCGGGCAGCTACTACGGCCCCTCCTTCGCCCTCAAGTCGCCCCAGCAGCAGGGCCTCTACCTGGCCCGCGAGTGGGTGCTCGATGCCGAGGGCCATCTCGAGCGGCCTGTCTCCGGGTCGAAAGGGATACTGATACCCACAACTGCTACCATCAGGCACGTTCGCGTGATCGCGGCGGCGCCGTCACGAAGCGGGGCCGACGAAGGAGCATCCGATGGCCGACAAGAGGGAGAGGCTCGAGATTCGGAAAGGGATTGACATCCCGAGGACCAAGCAGGAACCCAAGCGACCGGCGAGCACCAAGAAACCGAAGAACGACCGGCACTAATTCCGTTTTCATCTCCCGAACGACTTGGGTTGCATTCCGCCCGACCGCGCTTATAATGGCTTAACTTTGCGCGGCAAGGCCACGCTGCGTGAAGTGAGTCGACAGGTAAGGAGACCCGCATGCAAACGGCAGCGGACTCAGGGAAGGCGACCCGCTCGGATCAGGATCTCACCGATCGCCGGAACGAAGAAGCCCGCGAGATCCGCAATCTCCTCGCCGCCAAGTTGAAGATCCATCCGATCTGGCTGGGGGGAGTCGAAGTCCACACCGCCCGCCACATCTATCTCTTCATCGAGTCCCTGGAAGGCCGCAAGCCGTACGGTCGCGTTCGGCGACAGCGGGCCCCGCGGATCGGCCTGGACTGAAGCCGCCGCCGGATCTCCGTGTTCTGACCGAGCCGGACACCGGCTCCTTCAGCATCCTGGCCGGAGACCAAATGCTGGTGCGGCACGCGGTGAGCGCGGTCCAGCTCGACGGCCAGTGGTACGCCAGTGCCCCCATGCCGAACCCGGGCGACGGCGCCTCCCTAACGTGGCGCGCGGGAGGGACGGAGGCGACCGCCCGCCTGATCCCGTACGAACGCGGGATCGTGATCGAGTGCGAGGTGCGCAACACCGGGACGGCCACTGTGCTCCTCAACGGCTGGCGGCCCCTCGTTATCGACGAAGCGCGCCAGGGTGCCCTGCACATCGGGGAGGAACCGTGGCAGGCGAGCACGCTGGTCAACGGCTACCAGTCCTGGGACTACGCCGGCATCCATCCGCTCGACGACGCTATCAAGGAGAGCGACCCGCCGCACCTTCGCCACTCCTGGTGGACCTGCGCCATCTACGCCCCGGATCGCCGGGGTATGTTCGTAGCCCAGGTGCTGCGCGCCACCCGCTTCGCCACCGCGTTTCACTGGCGCTACCACCGCGACCAGCGACCGGCCTCGGAGCTGCCCACCGCCATCACCACCTTTTACGCCGAAGAGGATGGCTCCCCGCTCTCCGAGCCCGAGCAGCGCAGCGGCACACCGCAGCGCATCCGCCTGCCGGTGCCGCCCGGCGGCCGGGTGGCCTCCGATCCCATCCTGCTGCTCTACGGCCAGGATGGCACCGCCACCTTGCGGCGGGCGCTGGCCATCGCCGGGCGGGCGTCAGGCGCCCGCGCCAGCAGGGCGCCCCCGCGGGGCTGGTGCAGCTGGTATCACCTGGGGCTGGCGGTCACCGAGGCCGACATCCGGCGGCACGCCGCCTTTGTCTCCAGCCGGCTCCCGCAGCTGACGCGAGGGACGACCAAAAGCAATCGGGCCGTGATCCAGCTGGACGACGGGTGGATGCCCCGCTGGCAGCGCTGGGGCGACTGGGTTCCCAACGAAGCGTTCGCCGGCGGCTTCTCAGCCATGGTGCAGGCGGTGCGCCGGCGTCGGCTCCGCGCCGGGATCTGGCTGGCGCCCTTCCTGGTGGCCGCTGATTCGCAGCTCGCCGCCGACCATCCCGACTGGCTGGTGCGCGGCGAGGACGGGACGAAGCTGCTGGATCCGCGGCTCGGCCGCGCGTACCACGTCCTGGACGTCACCCATCCAGACGCCGCCGCGCACCTGACGTCCGTCTTCGCTGGACTGCGCCGCGACGGTTTCACCTATTACAAGATCGACTTCCTGTATGCGGGCGCCTACGAAGGCCGCCGGCGGAACGGCGCCATCACCGGCACGGAGGCCCTGCGGCTGGGGCTGCAACGGATCCTCGACGCCGTGAACCCGCCGAAATCCGCGGAGGAAGCCTACATCGTCGCCTGTGGCGCCCCGCTCCTGCCGATCGTGGGCCTGGTCCATGGGGCCCGCATCGGGGGCGACGTAGGCGCCCCGCAAATGCAGGATGGAAAGGCGACCGCGCCGCAGGTCGGCTTTCCCCTCATCCTGTCCATGGCTCGCAACACGGCGGCCCGCGCCTTTTTCGACCGGACGCTCTTCAACAACGACCCCGACGTGGTGATGGTGCCGTCGCCCCAGCTGACCCTGGACGAGGCGCGGGTGATGGTGACCGTGGCATCCCTGTCCGGCGGCATCTACATGCTCAGCGACGACCTGGACACGCTGCCGCCGGAGCGGCTGGCGCTGCTGCGCAACGCGAACCTGCTGGCTCTGGCCGGTGGCCCGGCGGCCGAGCCACGCAATCTCTTCGCCGCGCCCGAGCGCGAGGCGCGTGATCACTGGTTTGCCTTCCCCCAGGAGCTGCCGCCGATGTGGATTCGACGCGAGGCCGGCGGCCGGACGGTGGTGGCGGTCTTCAACTGGAGCGACGAGCCGCGCCCGTACCTACTCCGCTTCGTTGAGGTCACCGGCCGCGCCGGCACCTACCAGCTTTACGATCTCTGGTCAGCCCGGCGGGGTGGTCGCAGCCTGGGCACCCGCGCGCGCAATGTCCGCCTGGCCCTGCCGCCACACAGCGTCCGACTCCTTAGAATGGAACCGGTTGCCCCGGCGCGGACAGGTGATGCGGCCATCTCCCGCTGAGCAGCTCCAAGGCAGATGCGCCGAGTCCTCTTCTATCGTGTGCACGACCTCGCGCCGGCCCAGCTCCGAGAGCTGGAGCGGGACGCGGAGGAGTTCGCCACCAGCCGAGACTGGCGCGGCGACCGCTTCTGGCTGGCCACTGCGGTGTCCGTCGACCTGTTCGGGATGGAGTACTTCCGCCACGCCAGCAATGAGGAAGGTCGCAGCCTGGCCGGCGCCGGCTTCATCAAGCTGGGCGGTGACGAGACCGACGCCCTGGCTACCCTGTTTTTCCTGGACCGGAGCTCACAACGGTTCCAGGCCCGAACGGTGATCAAGGACGAGGACAACCCCATCGCCAAGCTGCGTCACCTGGAGATCCGCGCCGGGCGCCTGCCCGGCGGGATGCCCATCGAGGAGGCACTGGCGGCGCGGCCGGTGATCAAGAAGATGGAGCACGGCGCCATCACCTTCTATCCGCCGACCTACCGCCCCAATCCCTATTTCCGGCGGGGCAAACCCGGCATGTGGGGCTTCAGCCTGGACGATATTCGCGACTACGCCCCCAGCTTCCTGGAGGCCGAGGCCGAAGCCATGCGCATCTACCGCGGGTTCCGCCACCTCCGTCCATGACCGGCGCCCCGGAAGTCGAGATCCTTCGACTCCGCAGTCGCGACGGCCTCGACCTGGCGGTTCGCCACTGGCCCGCCATCGCTCCTCAGCGCTGGACCTTCGTGGTGGCGCACGGCCTGGGCGAGCATGCCGGCCGCTATCGGCGATTCGCCGCCTGGTTTGGGGAACGGGGGGTGGAGGTTTACGCCATCGACCATCGCGGCCATGGCATGAGCGGCGGACCCCGCGGCCACGCCCCATCGCAGGCGGCGCTGCTCGATGACCTCGATCAGGTGGTCAGCCTGGCCACTCGTGGCCAGCCCAAGCCGGTGCTGGTGGGCCATTCCATGGGCGGCGCGATCGCTATCGCCTACGCCCTGGCGCACCCCGACCGCATCCAGCGCGCCGTCTTCAGCGCGCCCGCCCTGATGGTCAAGCAGCGCCTCCCGTTCTGGATGCGGTGGCTGCAGCCCGCGCATCATGTCTTGCCCCGGCTGACGGTTCCCAGCAACCTCGACGTGCGCACCCTGAGCCGCGACCCCGCCGTGGTCGAGGCCTATAGCGCGGACCCCCTGGTGCACGACAAGGTCTCGGCCCGGCTGGCCGCCGTCACCATGGGGCAAGGCGCAGCGCTGATTGCGAGGGCCGGCGAGGTGCGGGTCCCGTTTCTGTTGCTGCAGGGGGGCGACGACGGCCTGGTGGACTCACGGGGGAGCGAGCGCTTTTTCGCCGGGGCGACGGTGCCGGGGCGGGCTTTCACGCTCTACCCCGGGCTTTACCACGAGATCTTCA
>VBID01000096.1 GCA_005880615.1 Chloroflexota bacterium | reverse complement strand
CGTCCGGCGCCATAAGCGAGAGCTGGGGAGTCCCCTGGAGTGAGCACGCTGCCCTTCCCGTATTGGCGAGCAGGACGGAGTTGATGATGTGCCCCGTGGCACCCATCCCTCCCCCATAGACGGCTGCCAGGTCAGCGGACGCGCAGGGCGTGAGAGCGGGCGGCCAAGGGATCACATCCATGGATCCAGCCAGCTGCCAGAACTGCGCATCCGACATGCCCGTCGCACTCAGGAAATATGGAATGCCTGTCGCGGGAACCGGCGTAGTCCAGGTGCCTGGCTCGGTCGACATCAGTGAGCGGTAGCTGCCTGCCAGGGATGGGTCATCGACGCCGTAGCGGGCAACCGTCTCGCGGAAGGTCGTAGTCGAGACGGCAGAATGTGGCCCCAGCGGCGGCTGGTCCGTCGTCCCAACGCTGACGAACACGCGCTGGCCGGCAGCCTTACTGACGTAGGTCACGTTGAAACGACTGCGATTCGCAGCCACGTACGCGTCTGACCCTGCTGGGATCGCTCTGGGCAGCAGCAGCGGCTCCACCTGAGCGACCGTAGCCTTGATCGCGCTGGGTGCCTCGACAGACGAGAGGAGCACCCGAGGGGAGGTGATTTCGTTGGGGTGGTAGGTGTCGCGGGTCGGAACCCATGGAATCACCTTTGGGTTCTCGGCGGCCGGACCCTGCAAGGCAGCGCAGGCTACCAGGCAAAGGCTTGCGCTCGCGATCGGGATCAGCCAGGCGCGCATGTTCTAAGAACGTGGCAGTCGCCTCGTGGTTACCGGCCTC
Source organism: Chloroflexota bacterium (assembly GCA_005880615.1). Classification (GTDB taxonomy): domain Bacteria; phylum Chloroflexota; class Dormibacteria; order CF-121; family CF-121; genus CF-121. Next base: position 3,601 of record VBID01000096.1, on the reverse strand, counting down.
CACCAGCCGTTGGCGGTGGCTTCAGAGCCGTCAGTCAGAGCCACCCTCCGTCGCCGAGCCTCAAGCGTCGGCGGGTTGCCCGTGTCGCTCCCAGCTAGGGGAGGCTTGGGCGTGTTGCCCCAGCTTCGGTGTTTCGCCGCCGATCGCACGGTGGGCGCCAGGTGCTACAGAGTCGTCACCGCTCGGTGAAACGGTCAAGCTCGCTCTTCCAGTCTGGACGTACCTTCCAGGTGCTCCTCCGAAGGTCCCGCGGCCTGCGGCGTGTCATCGTCCGGATTGTCGCGATTGGCTTCTGGGTGATGCCGGCAGTCGGTCTCGCGACCACCTACCTAGGTATAGGCATACGGGTGAACTATCCCGCCCTGTGGGCGATCGCCGCAGCGTGTCTCGTCGGAGGATCCTTGACCTGGTTTGTCCGCTGGGATTTGATGGATCCCAGGAACTTCCTGTACGTGCTGGTCGCCGCGATCGGCCTGGTCACCCTGGCCGTGCACTATAGCGGCGGCCGCGAGAGCCACCTGCTCGCCCTATTCGTCCTGCCCGCGGTCGTCGCCGGCGCCCTCTACGACATCAGGGTTGCGCTGCTGATCGCTGCCGCGACCAGCGTGGCCATTGGGCTCCCCCTCGTGCGGGACTGGGACCCCGTCTATGCCCAACGGTGGGTCATGCTGAGCGGCGTCGCCGTGTTCGCCGGGTACATCCCGGCTCGCGTCAGGCTGGCGCTGGATGCGGAGAGCGCCGGTCTGCGGGCGGAAGAGGTGACCCGCAGGCAGGCTGAGGAGGCGTTGAAGAAGACCCAGGACCGGCTGCGGACCGTGGTGGCGAACGCGCCCATCGTGGTGTGGGCGGTCGACCTGGCCGGCAAATTCATCGTCTATGAGGGCAAGGCTGTGGCGGCCCTGGGGCAAAGGGCGGCCGCGCTGGGGATGTCGATTTACGACCGATATCGGGACCGTCCGGACCTCCTCGCTTACCATCGACGGGCCATCGCCGGGGAGGAGGTCTCGGCACCGGTCGAGTTTGCCGGAGTCCTCTTTGACGCGCATTTCGCTCCGCTCAGGAACGAGGCAGGTGCCATCTCCGGAATGATCGGCGTGTCCATCGACGTGTCGGACCGGGAACGCGCGCGCCGCGCGCTCGAGCATCGCGCCCATCACGATCCTCTGACCGGCCTCCCAAATGGGTCTTGGCTGCGCGAATATCTCGAGAAGACGATCGCGAGCCAAGAGATTACGGACAAGGGGCTCAGCCTGCTGATCATCAACCTGAACCAGTTCGGGGAGGTCAACGACGCCTTCGGCAACGCTTTTGCCGACGCGCTCTTGCAGCAGATCGCGGGAGGCCTGCGCGAAACGGCTGACACCGTCGGTGGGCGCCTGGCCCGTCTCGAAGGCGATGAGTTTGCCATCGTCGCGGCCGGCGGGGACAGGGCTGCCGCCATTCGACTCGCCGAGCATCTTCTTAGTAGCCTGCAACGCAGCTTCCTTGTGAACAGCCAGCCAGTCAGTGTCACGGCTCGCCTCGGCATCAGCCTGTACCCGGAGCACAGCACCGACGCTCAGAACCTTTTGCGCAGAGCGCACGTCGCCATGGCATCTGCCCGGCAACACGACAGCGAGTATGCGATCTACATGCCGGCCGACGACCAGGGCGCAGCTGTCCGCCTGGCCCTGGTGTCCGAGCTTCGTCAGGCGATCGACCGGGATGAGCTGATCCTCCACTATCAACCCCAGGCGAACTTCCGGCGAGGACAGGTGACCGGGGTGGAGTCCCTCGTTCGCTGGGTCCATCCGCATCGCGGGATGATCCCGCCGGCCGATTTCATCGTGTTAGCGGAACGTTCGGGCCTGATCAAGGGGCTGTCGGAGTGGGTGGTGCGCCGGGCGCTGCGAGAGTCGCGCGGCTGGCTAGAGAGCCAGCCTGGCGTCCACGTCTCGGTCAACCTCTCGATGCGAAACCTGGTCGACCCGGGCCTGCCGGCGATGATTGCCCGCCTTCTGGAGGAGACTCACGCCCGGGCGGAGTGGCTGCGCCTAGAAATCACGGAGAGCGTCCTGATGGCCGATCCGCCGCGGGCCATGGCGAACATGCACCGGTTGCGCGACATGGGAGTGGCCTTCGCGGTCGATGACTTCGGCACAGGATACTCGTCGCTGCGCTACCTCGGCCAGCTGCCAATTCGCGAGATCAAGATCGACCGATCATTCGTGAGTCTGCTGGCAACTGACGTCAGCTCGAGGACCATCGTGAGAGCAACCATCGAGCTTGGCCACAATCTGGGCTTCGAAACCGTCGCCGAAGGGGTTGAAGATAGGCAGAGCTGGGACCTGCTGAGCGCGTTCAACTGTGATGCCGCCCAGGGCTACTACATCGCTCGGCCCCTGCCCGCCTCCGAGCTGAGTGATTGGCTCCGAGCCAACGACTCGATATTCGACGCAGGCATGAAGGCGGCCTAGACCTGCCGGCTGATGCGCCCCGAGTCAGTTCCGCCGTGCCTTCCGCTAAGCCGCGCTGACAACCTTCCCGACTCCCCAGTATCCCGGAAAGCCCGAGCAGCCGACGATGGATCGGACTCCTTCGGGTTCTAATCCACCGGCCATCGCCACTCTCTGACCGATCCTGGCCACTCGCCTGCCGGTTTCGTCGTACACGGCGAGCCCGCTGATTGAGGCGAGGGGCGTCCAGCCCAAGGCCGGCGCCACCGGACTCGCGCGAGCTGAATAGCCCCACGGCCACGACAGCGCCATCCCCCGGTGCTGCTGGTCCCCAAGCCAGAAGCAGGCGGTTCCATCGATGTTGACCTGGCCAGCCAGCACACCCTCTAGCCGTGCCAGAAGGATGACGTCGCTGGGAAATGGAGCGGTGGCGACCCTGTATCTGACGGTTCCTATCGGCGCCCAAACCACCACCGAGATAAGCACGGCGATCAGGGCGACCGTTGTGGTCGAGCGCCTCAGCGGAGGCCGGGCCATTGGTCGACTGGCTCCGCCCATAGAGCCTGCCATTCTGCCAATTTAGCCACCCTGGACAGACTTGGAGCCGCCTCGGGGATTTGAACCCCGGACCCATGGTTTACGAAACCATTGCTCTACCACTGAGCTAAGGCGGCTCGCGCGACGCTCGGCTATTGTACCGGGCTACGCGCCGGCGACGCCGGCAGCCACGCGCTCGGCTTTCTTCATCACCAGCTGGCCGCGATCCACGTTCACCTCGATGTGGTCGCCATCGTGGAACTTGCCCTCAAGCAGGGCGAGCGCCAGCGGATCCTGCAGGCGGCGCTGGATGACCCGCTTCAAGGGGCGCGCCCCGTAGGTCGGGTCGTATCCTTCGCTGGCCAGCAGTTGCTTGGCCGCCGGCGTCAGCGTGAGCGTGATCTTGCGCTGCGCCAGCCGCTTGCGCAGTTGCTCCAGCTGGATGTCCACGATGGTAGTGATCTGTTCCTGCGTCAGCGGCTTGAAGATGATGATCTCGTCCACCCGGTTCAAGAACTCTGGCCGGAAGTGGGCGCGCACGGCCTCCATGACCAGCCGGCCGCGCTCGGCCTCCGAAATCCGCGGATCCTGGAGCACGGCGCTGCCAAGGTTAGAGGTCATGATCACGA
>VBID01000171.1 GCA_005880615.1 Chloroflexota bacterium | reverse complement strand
CGATCGTGCAGGTGCCGGCCGTGGTCGAGGAGGTGTACGTCGTTACCGCGTTGCCGCTAGCGTCGCTGATCACCGTCGTGGGGGTCACGGTGCCGCACGCACCAGCCACGCTCGGCGTCAGGGTGAACATAACCGGGTCAGCCGACACATTGGCTCCTGCGTTCTTCACGTTGGCAGTGACCGTCTGGGAGCTGGTGCCGTTGGCTGCCAGGCTGGCTGCGGTTGGAGTCTCGGTGACCGTAAAGGCGGTGCCGGGGGCCGGATTGCTGGTCTGGTCGATCACGAACGACTTACTGGCACCCGTTCCGGACTCCGTGGCTGTCACGGTGCAGAACCCGACGGTCGTGCTGGACGTATAGGTCGTGGTCGTGTTGCCGCTCGCATCCGTTGTTCCTGAGGTTGGACTCACCGCGCCGCAGGAGCCCGTGTTGCTTGCCGTCAGCGTCCATGTCACGGTGTCACCCGAGACGTTCGCGGGGGCCACGCCGGTCTTGACGTTGGCGGTCAGTACCGAGGTGTCCGCGCCGCTAGCTGCGACTTTGCTCTTCGTTGCCGTCACGGTGACGGTATTCGGGACTGCCGTCTGGGAGATCGCGGCCGAGTTGCTCAGTCCACCACTGGACTCCGTGGCCGTGACTGTGCACGACCCGACCGTCGTGCTCGCGGTGTAGGTTGTCGCTGCTTTGCCGCTGGCACTGGTCGTCGCGCTGGTCGGGCTTACCGACCCGCACGCGGCGCCGCTGGTGGTGAAGAGAACGGTATCACCCGCTAGGCCGCCGCCACCTGTGGCGGTCACGGTGGCCGTCACGGTCGAGGGGCTGGTGCCGTCGGCGGGGATGCTCGTCGGATTGGCCGCGACCGCGATCGAGGCGGCGCCTGCCGCGGTCTGCGTGATCGTGGCGGTGGCGCCGGTGCTGTTGGTCGCGTCAGTCGCTTTGACCGAGCAGAAACCGTTCGTGGTGGAGGCCGTATAGGTCACGGTCGCCACGCCGTTCGCGTCTGTAGTCGCCGCAGTACCACTCAGGTTCGCATTCGTGCAGACCGCGCCCGGGGTACCAGTGGCCGCGAACGTCACGGCGTCACCTGCGATCGCAACGCCCGTGACGCCGTTCTTAACTGTGGCCTTGACCGTCGAGGTGCTCGTCCCATTGGCCGGCAGCGAAGACGGCGTGGCCGTGATGCTGAAGCTGTTCGGGACAGCGGTCTGGGTGACGGCAGCCGTACCGCTGCCGTTGGAAATCGCCTCGGTGGCCTTGACTGTGCACGGACCGGCCGTAGTGGAGGACGTGTAGGTCGTAGTCACGACACCGCTGGCATTCGTCGTGCCTGAGGTTGGGCTCACGGTCCCGCAACCTGCCCCAGTCAGAGTCCAGATGACCGGATCGCCTGCCACAGGAGTGGTTCCGCCGAAGACAGTGACCGTTGCTGTAAAGACCTGGGTAGTCGCGCCGTCGGCCGGAAGCGACTTCGTCGCGGGTGTCACCGTAACCACATTCGCCGTCCCAGGTGGCGGGTTACTGGTCTGGGTGATGGTGGCCGAGCCGCTGGTTCCGCTACCGGACTCTGTCGCCTTGATGGTGCAGAAGCCGACCGTGGTTGACGCGGTGTAGGTAACGGTGGCCACGCCCGAGGCATTTGTGGTCGCCGAGCTCGCGCTCAGGCTTCCGCACGCCGCTGCCGGGCTGCCGGTCGCCACGAACGTAACCGTGTCGCCCGAGACTGGGGTGCTGCTGCTGTCCTTAACCAGAGCCGTCACCGTCGACGTGTCGGCACCGTTGGCCTTCACCGCGGACGGGGTTGCGGTCACTGCGTTGGTGTTCGGAACCTTGGTTTGCGTGATGGTGGTCGAGCCGCTAAGGCCGTTCTGGGCCTCGTTGGCCGTGATCGTGCAGGTACCCACAGTCGCGCTCGCCGTGTAGGTTGCCGTGATTGTGCCGCTGGTATTGGTCGTGCCGGTGGGCGGCGCAATGCTTCCGCACGCCCCGGCCGGGCTGCCGGCGAGGCTGAAGGCGACCGGATCGTTAACCGCCGGTGCGCCGGTGCTCGACGTAACCGTGGCCGTTACCGTGGAGGTGCTCGATACGGCGGCTGCGACGCTGGACGGGTTGGCCGTCACAGTGACGCCCGAGGCGGAGCCGAAGAAGCCCGAAAGATCAACTACGAGATCGGTTGATCCCGTGTTGTTGTAGAAGGAGACGGTCCCCGTAGAGCTGAGTGTGGCCTGGGTCATGTTGGGGATCGTTTGGCCCGCCACCC
>VBID01000170.1 GCA_005880615.1 Chloroflexota bacterium | reverse complement strand
CGCCGGTGACCTGGACGCTCAGGGTGCTGCCAGCGCCGAGGGTCGACCCGGCATTCGCCTGGCCGCTTCCGGCGCGGGTATCAGTGATTCGGGCCGGGGATACGGCCACGTAGCCGCCAGCGTTTCCAGCCGGTGCCGCGTAATAGCCTTCCTCGTCGACGACGACGTCAGTGTTGCTGTTGGCGAACAACGACACCTGGCCGCCGGTGCCGACGGTTACCGTGACCAGGTTGGGCCGGGTTTCGCCCGCTGCCCAGTTCAGGTTCGAGATCGTCGGCCGGGCATTACCCGCCGGCCAGATCGTGAGGAAACCTGCGCCAGTGGTGTTGGTCACCGTAACGTTCAGGACCACTGCGCTAGCCGCCGCGGGCACGGTCGTGCTCCCTCCGGCAACGGTCAGGTTGAGAGTCTGTCCCGTCAGGCCTGGTGGCGTGGCCCTGGTGTCCAGGATCCGGTTAGGCGCCTGCGCCGTGTAGGCCGACGCCGTTCCTGTTGCCGGCAGGCGAGTGATATCGAGGAGTGAACGTGTCCCTGCACCAGCGAAGGCGGGGACCGTGGCCCCTGCCACGACGGCAGCGGTCATCCCGAGGGCCGAGATAAAACGAACCGCACTGCGCGTCATGCCCAGAGAGCCAAGGATTTTCCCTATCGAAATCATGGAACGAGGCCTCCCTCTTAGAGAACGTGCTACTTCAACCCCAAAGGGGCTGAAACGTCAGTTGCGGAGTCTATTATGCGGACAGTGCAATTGTCAAGCGATTTCCCCGGTATTCCCGGGGATTTCGGCGAACCGCGTTTTGCGACGCAGACAAGGCCCTTGTATAGATGGGGAAAAGGTGAGTGCAGGGAAGAGAAAGTCGACACCAAACGGATGCTCGCCTCGGCGGCCCTGCCCTTCTTAATGGCCGGTTTTTGGGGCCCCTCGCTGGACCGGGTGTCCTCTGGACTGGTCGCGAGCCCGGGCGGGCAGCAGTCTGGGGAACGGTGAGAAGGCGCGCCAGCATGAGGCTAAGGACCTTGCTCTCCGGGCGGGTCAGGGTCACCGAATGCAGGCTCATGGGACGCGCCGTTTAGCTGCCGGAGGAAAGCGGAGCGCCACCTTTGGGCCCGTACCCCTCAGCGGCGAGTCTCTCCTTGATGTGCTTCAGAACGATGTGGCCGAGGAGGTGATACGTCAGGAGCTCCTCGTCACTCTTGGCGAGCAAGTTACCGACCGTCAGAATCTCGTGCGCCATGAGAAGGTTCGTGATTCGGATCTGCAGGCCAATGGTGTCGATTGGCCGCTGTAACGGAGGGCCCGCATAGCTCCAACTTGTGACCTTCGTTAAAGACAGGATGGGAGTCCGGCGATAGGCCAGTCCATTCTTTACAACTACAGCGAGGAGCCAGGCCACCGCCAAACCGGCTACAACCAGCCCAGTGAATAGGAGAGCGGTGTCAAGCCTCGCGTTCGTCAGACTCTCGCCTACCTCTTTAGCGGGTGGTCTTCGGTCCGGCCTTTCCTTCGCTCGACCGGGTCGCCTCCGGACTGGTCGATAGCGCCGGCTCGCCCTGGTCCACCTTGGGGATTTCGAAGGGGGTGTCGCTGTGGATGCGCACCC
>VBID01000123.1 GCA_005880615.1 Chloroflexota bacterium | reverse complement strand
CATTTCGTGGACAACGAAGTCCTGCGCGGCTACAGCGAGCGCCAGTTCCGGTCGTCGCGCTACGGGGTGAACCTGACCCTGATCTCGCCCGACCGGTCCGAGGTCAAGGAGCTGGGCATCCCCTTCACCGCCCTCAAGGGCATCTTCTATCTGAAGACCTGGGAGGGCGGGGAATCGCCGATCGTCGAATCGGACTGGGTTCCCAAGATCCTGGAGAGCCGGGAACGCGAGCAGCGCCGGTATCAGTACGGCGGCCCAGGACGGATACGCCACAAGATGCCGTTGCTGGAGCGCATCCTGCGGCGCCGCCGGATCGCCGAATAATTCGACGCGAATTGTTATGCTCCCGATGAATATGGAGCCTGCGGCCGCGCCGGTGCCGGCCGCCCCGCGGCCCGAAAGCCTTCGCAACCGCATCCTCGACCCCCGAACCCTGATTTCGTTCGGCATCCTGGCACTGGTCCTGTGGGTGGTCCTAACCCACGTCCGTCTGGACTACCGCCAGAGCCTGACGGCCATCCGCCAGACCAACCTGCTGCTCTACGCGGCGGCCTTCCTGGCCTTCTACCTGTCCATGGCCGTGCGCGCCGTCCGCTGGCAGCTCCTCCTCCGCAACACCGGTGAGGAAAGCCGGCTGCCCGGCCTGTTCCACATCATCATCATGGCCTTCTTCGCCAACTGCCTGCTGCCGGCCAAGATGGGTGACTTCTACCGCGCTTACCTGGTACGCCAGCGCACCCCCATCTCGGGCAGCAAGGCGCTGGGCACCATCGTCAGTGAACGCGTGATCGACTTCCTGGTGCTGATGACCCTCCTGATCATCAGCGGCCTGATCAGCTTCCACGCGGTGATCCCGTCTCGGTTCATCCCGGCGGTGGTCGCCGGGGTCGTCATCGCCCTGGCCCTGGTGGTGGGACTGGTCGGGCTGCGGTTCTCGCAGGGATGGTTCTCCCGCTGGCTTCCGCACCGATACCGGGACCGGGCGCGCACCTTCAAGCGCGGCCTGCTGGACGCGTTCCAGGGGCGCTCCCTGGAGCTGGTATCGCTGAGCGTGCTGGTCTGGGGCCTGGAGTCGTCCCGCCTGTACCTGGTGGTGCAGGCCTTGCCCCTCCACCTGACGCTGAACCCGGCGCAAATCGTGTTCATCGCCCTGGTGGCATCGCTGCTGACCACCATCCCGGCGCTGCCCGGCGGACTGGTGCTGGTGGAGGGTGGCATCGTGGCCGTGTTCCTGTTCTTCGGGTTCACCGCCAGCCAGGGATTCACGGTCGCCATCCTGGACCGGATCATCAGCTACTGGAGCCTGGTGGCCATCGGGCTGGTGACATTCCTCATGACTCGGCACCATTGAAAGTCCTGGTCACCGGAGGAGCGGGATTCGTCGGCTCCCATGTCTGCGACCGGCTCGCCCGCGACGGCCACGAGCTGGTCATCCTGGACGACCTGTCCACCGGCCGAGTGGCGCAGGTTCATCCCGCCGCCCGCTTTTACCAGATGGAGCTGGACTCGCCCTGGCTGGACGAGCTGTTCGCGATCGAGCAGCCCGACGCTGTGGTCCATCTCGCGGCCCAGGCGAGCGTCCGGCGGTCGGTTGCCGATCCCGTCTTCGACGCGCGCGTCAATGTCCTCGGGACCATCGCCTTGCTGCAGGCCGCTGTCCGCCACGAGGCCCAGCGATTTCTGTTCAGCTCCACGGGTGGGGCGATCTACGGCGAGGCCACCGTGGTTCCCACCCCCGAGGACTACCCGCCCTCCCCCGTCTCACCGTATGGAGCGTCCAAGCGGGCCGCCGAGCTGATGCTGACGACGTTCCACACCATGTCTGGCCTGTCCTATGCCGCCCTTCGCTATGCCAATGTGTATGGCCCGCGCCAGGACCCGCACGGAGAGGCCGGCGTGGTGGCCATCTTTACGCGTCAGTTGCTGGCGGGCAACGAAGCCATCGTCAACGGGGACGGCCAGCAGACCCGCGACTTCGTGTACGTGGCCGACGTGGCCGAGGCCAACGCGCTGGCGCTCACCTCCCAGGCGGTAGGCGCCTTCAATGTGGGCACCGGCAAGGAGACCAGCATCAACGAGATCTTCCGTCTGCTCCAAGACCTGACCGACAACCGGCAGGTGGAGCGGCATGGACCGCCCAAGGCCGGCGAGCAGCGCCGCTCCGCCGTGGACGCGACCCGGATTGCCCGCGAGCTGGGCTGGCGCCCGACGACGGCGCTGCGCGATGGGCTGGCGGAGACGGTCGCCTATTTCAGGGCTGAGCTGACGGCAACCCGGCCAGGGTCTGCTGCGCCGCGCTGAGCTCGGCGTCGGCCCGGTCCAGAAGCATGCGGACCGCCTCCTGCACCGCCGGATTGCCGAAGCTCTCGCTCTCCGCCATGCGGCTGGCCCACTCGTAGCCCTCGCAGGCGCGGCCCAGTCCGGCACGGACGAGCGCGCTCGGATCGGTGGTCGCATCGGGTTTCAGCCGCAGCGCCTGGTAGAAGCCGGTCTGGAAGATCTTGCGAGTGTCGGCGGCCACCTGCTCCCGCTGGCGGTCGTCCTCGGCCAGCGCGCCCCGCAAGCTCGCAGCCGATCGGCCCACCGAGACGGCCAGGTCGTCCAGCACCACGCGGTAATCGGCCGGCGCCAAGCGGGAGGGTGTGCCCAGCACGCGGTAGGCGGCCCACAGGCCGGCGACCACGACGCCCAGGATGACCGCGTCAAGGACCAGGGCGAACGACATCTTCCCGCGGCCGACTACTTGTAGCGGAAGATGATGCGGCCGCGGGTCAGGTCGTAGGGCGACAGCTCCACCCGGACCCGGTCACCGATCAGGATCCGGATGTAGAACTTGCGCATCTTTCCCGACGTGTACGCCAGGATCGTCTGGCCGGTCTGGAGCTTGACCTTGAACATGGCGTTGGGCAGCGGCTCGACCACCTCGGCGTCCATCTCGATGGTCTCTTCCTTGCCGGCCGGGGTCTCCTTCTGTTCGAGCGTGTCGATGCCGGGCCGGGCGACCTGCGGGCCGCTCCGCTTCTTTGGATATGTACGTCGTTTGCGCAATTCCCCAGCATGATATCTGAAGACCTCAGAGGGTGCCTTCGGGCCAAGCCCCGAATCCACCGATCGGGCGACGCAGATCGGGATGCGGGGCGCGCCGAGCCGCAGGAGGCGACGAGCACGCGAGGGAGCGCACCCGTCGGTGCGTGACCGAGCGCGCGCAGGAGACGACGCCCGGAGCCCGGGGCCGTCGCACGAACGAAGCAGATCGGGATGCGGGGCGTGCCGAGCCGCAGGAGGCGACGAGCACGCGAGGGAGCGCACCCGTCGGTGCGTGACCGAGCGCCCGCAGGAGACGACGCCCGGAGCCCGGGGCCGTCGGACGAACGAAGCAGATTGGGATGCGGGGCGTGCCGAGCCGCAGGAGGCGACGAGCACGCGAGGGAGCGCACCCGTCGGTGCGTGACCGAGCGCGCGCAGGAGACGACGCCCGGAGCCCGGGGCCGTCGGACGAACGAAGCAGATTGGGATGCGGGGCGTGCCGAGCCGCAGGAGGCGACGAGCACGCGAGGGAGCGCACCCGTCGGTGCGTGACCGAGCGCGCGCAGGAGACGACGCCCGGATCGGCCGTATCCGCGCCCAAGATGCGAGTTTGTTCCGGCGGCCCCGGGCTCCGGCCGCATCCGCGCCCAAGATGCGAGTTTGTTCCGGCGGCCCCGGGCTCCGGCCGCATCCGCGCCCGAGATGCAAGCTCGGTTCGGTGGATTCGGGCTAGAATCGCGCACGATGGACGTGAAGGCGGAGCTGGCCGGCAACCTGTGGAAGATCGTGGTGCGCGAGCGCCAGGCGGTGGCCGCCGATGAGACGTTGATGATCCTCGAGTCGATGAAGATGGAGATCCCGATCACGGCGCCCCGGGCCGGCACCGTCACCAAGATCATGGTGCGCGAGGGCGAGACCGTGCAGGAGGGCCAGGTCCTGGCCCAGCTCGACTAGAGCCCGGATCCACCGATCGGGCGACGCAGATTGGGATGCGGGGCGTGCCGAGCCGAGCTCGATTCGGCGGATCCGGGCTAGGCCGCCGCCTGCTCCGGCGCGGCGAAGAACGCAATGCCGATTACCGACATGCCGACCCGGCACACCGGGCACTCCGTGACCGAGACCTGGTCGCCCCGGGTCCAGCGGCGCTGGCTGCGCCGGCCGCACTGGCGGCAGACCAGGTCGAAGACCATCTCGCTCACCAACCTGTAACGGCGCTTGGCCGCGCTACCCGGCAGCGAACAGGCGATCGATGCCGTCGCGCACTTCATCAGCGGCCGACGGGCCTTCAAAGCGGTCGCGGATGGTGCCATCGGCGCCAATCAGGAAGATCCAGGGCTCCGTCTGCAGGCGCCAGTCAATCACGGTCTGCGCCAGCTGTTTGCGGGCCGGGTCCGGCTTGTAGTTGGTGTAGATCTCGACGTGGATGAAGGTCAGCCGGTCGCGATAGCTGGGTTCCAGCGACTGGACGACCTGCACCTCCGGCCCGCAGATCCGGCTGGTGCAGAACGCGGGCGAGGCAAAGATGACCAGGGTCTTCTGGTGCTTGGCGATAGCATCCGCAATCGATATCTGGTGCATGTCATTGGGCGGGTTCCCGCTGTCGATGTAGCTGGCATCGGGGACATCGGCGATGGTCGGGTTGTGGCTGCGCGGGGCGGGCTGGCCCGGCGCCGGTACCACCGACTCGGCGAGGACGTTGAGGGACAGCCGGATGACCGCGTGGGCGCCCGTGGGCCGCGAGGCGGTGATCTCCGCGCCCCACGAGCCGGCCTTATCGAAGTCCAGGTGGGCCACATACACACCCGCGCCCTGCAGCCCATCGCCCCGGAAGGGCGCGTCGGACTCGCCGCGGGTCTCCGGACTGCCGTTGCCCAGGAAGAAGGTCCGGATGTGCACGTGGGCGTCCTTCACCGGAGTGTTGTGCTCCAGGATCCCGACCGGAAACCGGATCTGGTGACCTACCAGCACCTCGGTCGATACGATCTGGGCCTCCAGCCCGGGCGTCGTGGCGGTCCCCGGGAGATCGCCGGTGGTGCCACACGCGGTCAGCACGAACCCCAGGGTGGTGACCACCGCCAGCGGCCGGTTCACGCCGCGGCCGCGCCGGCCCTGGCGATCCAGAGCTCGGGGCGCTGGATCTCCTGCATGGTGGGAAGCCAATCGGGCCCCCGCCAGACCTGGGCCAGCAGTGTTATACCGCCCTGATCCCGGACGGCGCGGGCAAAGCGCTCGCCCTGGATGTACTGCTGCATCTTCATCTCCATGCCGGTCAGCCGCAGTAGGGCCCGCTCCAGCGGAGTGCGATTGAGCAGTCGCCGGCGGTAGGCGGTTTCCAGGGCGCCAAAATGGGGCAGCTCGCGGACGCCGATCTCAGCCATCATCAGATTGCTGAAGCCCTCCAGCAGGCTCATCGCCGCCTGGAGCTTGGCGATGGCTTTCCATTGCTGCCCCATGCCGACGGTGAGAGTCCGGATCAGCTCGAAGGTGGTTGGCGTCCGGCCGTCTAGAAGCCGGCCGATGAGGACCTGGCCGAGCAGGTCCTCCAGGTACGTCCGCAGCCAGGGGTGCGCCCGGAACTCCCAGGCGTGAGTCAGCTCGTGCATGGCCAGCCACTGCCGAAGCTCGTCGACCGGGAGGCCCTCCTTGCTGGCCCAGGCCTGCACGTTCGGTTCGACCAGGACCAGAGAGCCGGTCTCGATCGGCTCTCGTCCGAGCAGCGCGGGGTCGTATTGGCCGAGCACCCGCCTGGCCAGCAGGCCGAGCATGAACCCCAGGTAGCGCGTAATCCCCGCCTGTCCGAAGCGGAGCAGGAGGGACCCGGGCAGCCGCTCCTCGAGCCGCTCCAGGGGCTGGAACATCTGCCGGAAGATGCGCACGTTGAACCTGACCCAGGCGCGCCGGCCGACCGGTCGCAGGGGTGGATAGCTGATCGGCGCGGGGGCAGTGCTGTCGGCCAGGGCCTGGTTCAGCAGGGGAGTCAGGCGGGCCGCCATCGCCTCGTAGCTGGCCGCCAGCGCTGGATCCGAGGGAGGGTCCTGGGCTTCGCCCGAGTGGCGCAGCGCCATGGCCTCGACCAACTCCCAGTCGATCAGCCGGGGCCGCTCCGGTCGCGGACGGACTAGCTCGCGCACGACTACGGCGCCCACGGTCAAGGCCAGGCTCCAGGCCATGGCCCGGCCGAGACGCTGGGAGGCAGTTCTGGGTTCGCGCATCAGGGAACCGGCCGGCGAGCAGGGGCCGGTCCCCACAATTCTACCGACCGCCCTGCTGGCTGGCGCTTGTCCTGGCCGACTGCTAGCACTCTCGGTTCAAGAGTGCTAAAATCGGGGGGCTTAGCAGCGCGACCCCAACATACCCAGCACGAAGGAGGACGAGAGAATGGCCAAGCAATTGGCATACGACGTCGAAGCTCGGACGGCTCTGAAGCGCGGCGTCGACAAAGTTGCCGACGCGGTTCGAATTACGATCGGCCCCAAGGGCCGGAACGTTGTGCTCGACAAGAAATTCGGCTCCCCGACCATCACCAACGACGGGGTGACCATCGCCAAGGAGATCGAGCTCGAGGATCCCTTTGAGAACATGGGAGCCCAGCTGGTGAAAGAAGTCGCCAGCAAGACCAACGACATCGCCGGTGACGGTACCACCACCTCGGTCGTGCTGGCCGCGGCCATCATCAACGAGGGCCTGCGCAACGTGGCCGCCGGCGCCAACCCGATGCTGCTCAAGATCGGCATCCAGAAGGCGGTCGACGAAGCCGTCAAGGCGATCAAGGAGCAGTCGGTCCAGATTTCGGAGCGGGAGAAGATCGCCCAGGTCGCGTCCATCTCCGCCGCCGACCCGGCAATCGGGGAAACCGTGGCCGACGCCATGGAGAAGGTGGGCAAGGACGGCGTGATCACGGTCGAGGAATCCAAGGGCATCACCACCGAGCTCGAGCTGGTCGAGGGGATGCAGTTCGATAAGGGATACGTCTCCGCCTACATGGTGACCAACCCCACCCGGATGGAAGCCGTGCTCGAGGATCCGTACATCCTGATCACCGAGAAGAAGATCTCGGCCGTGGCAGACCTGCTGCCCGTGCTGGAGAAGGTGGTGCAGAGCGGCCGGCCGCTGCTGATCATCGCCGAGGACGTCGAAGGCGAGGCCCTCGCCACCCTGATCGTCAACAAGTTGCGCGGCACGTTCACGGCCGTGGCCGTCAAGGCGCCCGGCTTCGGGGATCGCCGCAAGGCCATGCTGCAGGATATCGCCATCCTGAGCGGTGGCCAGGTCATCTCGGAGGAGCTCGGACTGAAGCTGGACTCCGTCCAGCTGAACCAGCTCGGCCGGGCCCGCAGCGTCAAGGTGACCAAGGACGACACCACCCTCATCGAGGGCCATGGCAAGCCGGATGACATCAAGGGCCGGATCAACCAGATCAAGGCCGAGATCGACAAAAGCACATCCGACTGGGACAAGGAGAAGCTGCAGGAACGGCTCGCCAAGCTGGCCGGCGGCGTCGCCGTGATCAAGGTGGGCGCGGCCACCGAGACCGAGCTCAAAGAGAAGAAGCACCGGATGGAGGACGCAGTGTCCGCCACCCGGGCTGCCGTCGAGGAAGGCATCGTGCCGGGCGGCGGAGTAGTCCTGGTCAATGCCCAGAAGGCGCTCGATAGCCTGAAGCTGACCGGCGACGAGGCCACCGGCGTCGCGCTCGTCCGGCGCGCGCTGGAGGAGCCGCTGCGTCAGATCGCCAACAACGCGGGCGCCGAAGGCTCGGTGGTGGTGGAGAAGGTCAGGAGCCTGCCGAAGGGACAGGGCTTCGACGCCGCCAAGCTGGAGTACGTCGACATGATCAAGGCCGGGATCGTGGACCCGACCAAGGTCACCCGGTCAGCCTTGCAGAACGCGGCCAGCATCGCCGCCATGCTGCTGACCACCGAAGCGCTGATTTCCGATATTCCGGAGAAGAAGAGGGACGCCCCGGCGCCGCAGATGCCCGACTACTAAGACCGGCCGCGATCGTCCATCAGAGAGCCGCCCTTCGGGGCGGCTCTTTCTTAATCCCGATGGATTCGGGCTGTAGTGGCGGTATGCTCGCCTCCATGGCGGGCGTCAAGCCGAGCGGCATCGTTACCCTGCTCAGCGACTTCGGCACCCAGGACGCCTACGTGGGCGCCATGAAGGGTGTGATCCTGCGGCAAAATCCGCGGACCAACCTGGTCGACATCACGCACGACGTCCAGCCGTTTGCCGTCCTCCAGGGGGCCTTCCTGCTGGACAGCGCCTGGAGTTCGTTTCCGGCCGGCACGGTGCACCTGGCGGTGGTCGATCCCGGCGTGGGCAGTGCCCGGCCCGCCATCGCCATGGCCGGCGGTGAACACTTCTTCGTCGGTCCGGATAACGGGCTCTTCACGTTCGTGCTGGAACGGATTGTGGCCCACGCGGTGGCGCTTGCCGTCCCCACCTCGGCCAGCGCCACCTTCCATGGCCGGGACGTTTTCGCTCCGGCCGCGGCGCAACTGGCCGGGGGTACCCCGCTGGAACGGTTGGGCGCACCGCTCGCGACGCCCAGCAAGCTGGATGAAGCCTGGGCGACTCGGGTGGGAGAAGGCTGGCGGGCCCACATCCTCCACTGCGACCGGTTCGGCAACATCATCACCAACCTGCCGGCCAGCAGCGTAGGCCGCATCCATGCCGTCAACGGCGTGGCGGTCCGCGGCGTGCGGACCTACGGGGACGCCTCCGCCGGCGAACTCGTGGTGATCGCGGGGAGCGCCTCGCGGGTCGAGGTCGCCATCCGAGAGGGATCGGCCGCCGATCGCCTGCATGCCAGCCCCGGCGACGCGATCATCGTGACGTGAACCTCCCCCGGGTCCCGATGGGGCAGCTGCCCAGCCTACCCGCCGAGGCCATGCGCGCCATCGATGCCGCAGCCAGCAGTGCGTACGCGATCGACACCACACAGCTCATGGAGATCGCCGGCTTCCAGGTCGCTCGCGCCGCGGTCGCCGTGCTCGACGGGGTGCAGGGCAAACGGGTGGTGGTGGCGGCGGGGGGAGGCAACAATGGCGGCGACGCGCTGGCGGCGGCGCGCTTCCTCTTCCAGCGAGGCGCCGTGGTCCAGGTCTGGATGCGCGCCAACCAGCGGCTCAGCCCCCTGGCCGCGCGTCACCGTCAGACGGTCGAGCGTCTTGGGATCGCTGTGCGGGATGCCTCCCACACCCCGCTGCCGGCGGGCGACCTGGTGCTGGATGGCCTGCTCGGCACGGGGATCCAGCTGCCCCTGCGGGCCGAGGTCGCCGCCATGATTCACGCCATCAACCAGGCCGGCATCCCGGTGCTGGCGATCGACCTCCCATCTGGACTCGACGCCGACAGCGGAGCCGGCCGGGAGACCTGCATCCAGGCCGATTGGACCGTGACGCTCGGTCTGCCCAAGCCGGCTCTCGCGGCCAGTCCCGCGACCGGCCGGCTCCTGGTGGCGGATATCGGTCTTCCCATCCCGCTGTTTGGAACCCTGGCCGATGCTGTCCGCCAGCTGTACGCGGAGGGGGACCTGCTCGAGGTTCTGCCGGGCTCGTAGCCGGGACCACCCGGCCGCTTTCGGGACAGGTGTCCCAGGGTCCCTTGTCCCCCAACGGATATAACCTTTAATTGAAGCTGACATGCAGGCCTGGCCGCGGGAGCCGAGTGAAGGCATTCGGCGAGCGCTGATCGGCATGGTCGTTCTCCTCTGGGTGGCGGCCATCGTACTGGCCGTGGTCGCCTTGACCAGGCCTTCCCCGCCGCCAACCAGCCTCCGGCCGGCGTCGCCGCCCATCGGCGCCAGCCCGCCGCCGGCGACGCCGGGTCCATCTATCTCGTCAGGCAACCCGCGGCTGGTGGGCGTCCTGCCCAAGACCGGACCGACGGGTGCCAACTATCCACCCGGCGAGCCCCCCGGCGATGTCGAGGACGACACCGCGCCACCATCTCGATCGGCCCCAGCGCCGGCCAACCCAACTGCGCAGAATTCGACGGTGCCGACACTCCCTGTGGCCTCCAGCGCGCCGGTGCCGAGCCCGGCGACCCAGCCAACCTCGGCGGTTCCCACGCTGCCGCCACTCCCGGTGCCCTCCATCGGCCCGTAGCCGGGCTCGGGATCTCGCGGCCGGACCCGGTACTCCGGAACTTCGCTAGGCCTGAGTTGACGTTTGCCCGGATCGTCACTAGACTGCATCCAGTCATCCGACCCCGCTGCACTCATGGATCAAGTTCACGTTGAAGCACCGGTGGGCACCACGGTCGGGACGCCGCTCGAGCGGGCGTTCGCCAGTGATTTCGCCATCCTGCTGAACTATGTCGCCCGCCTGACCGACCGCATCGACGAAGCGGGCGGCATCACGTGCGAAACCTTTCGTGAGATCGCCGAGCGCCGGGGGGCGGCCCCCGCCGGGTTGCGAGCCGAATTACTCCGGGTGGCTACCCAGCGCTGCCGAGACCTGGTCCGCCCCCGGCGGTGGTTCGGGCGCCGATCAGCCGGCACCCTCCTGCTGGAGGGCTTCCCGGATGCGGACGCGCGCAAGGCCCTGCGCCGCGATACCGTGCAACGGGCACTGGCGGCCCTGGCGTTCGAGGAGCGGGCGACCGTTCTCCTTCGCGACTTCGTCCACCTGTCGTACCCGGAGATGAGCTACGTCCTGGGTGTTCCGGAGCGGAAGCTGGTCCACGCCCTGGACCGTGGACGGGCCGAGCTCTCAGAGATCTATGACTACATCAAGTTCTGAGCGCGGGCGCTGTACCCGCATCTCCCCCAGCGCGGTCCTCGACGATCGCCTGGAGAGCAAGGACCTGGAGTGGGCCCTCGATCACCTAAAGAGCTGCGATGTCTGCCGCGATCGGGTCGAAGAGTTTCGCGAGATCGTCGTCCGGGTGGATCGGCTGCCGATCGCCTCCATCCCTCCGAGCGTCCTGCGGGACGCCTATACGTGGGCCATCCCAGAGGGCCTGCGCACCGACCCTGACCTCGCCTTGGGGCCGATGGAGGGCACGCTGGTAACTGCCGAGCCACGACCGGAGCCCACCCGCTTCGAGCTTCCTCGATGGGAGGCCAGCACCAGAGAGGCTCCGGCGGCGCTGGGTCGCCCGGCGATTGCGGATCAGCCATCACCACCGCCTCCACCCCCGCCTCCGCTACCTACCCAGTCGCTCTTCCCGCTGGAGGACGCGATTTCCACGCCCGTTCATGAAGTCGCCCTCGATTCGCACCGCGAGGAGGCCAGGCCGATAGGGGAAGAGACCAAGGCCGAGGAATCACCCCCCCTTGAGCCGGACGCCCGCCGCGAGGCCCGGGTGGCGACCATGACCCGCGTCTCGGTCGGCCTGGTGGCCGCGGCCTGCGTCGTGCTGGCCGGTCTGCTGTATGTGGATGGCGGACTCCTGACGGCGTTTCGTACCCCGCCATCCCCATCGCATCCGGCGTCGGCCAGCCCCAGGACCTCAACAGCCGCCAGCGTCAAACCCAGCCGCGCGCCCTCGCCGTCGGCCTCAATCACCCCCACGGCGTCGGCCCCTGCCGCCATCGCCACCCTGGGGGACGGGGTGGCGGGGGACCAGGTCTTCCGGATCCGGCTGGGCACCGCAGATCCTCGTTTCACCCGCCTGGTCTTCGACATGAACGGGCAAGGCCTACCGGCCATGACCGTCACCCAGCCCGACGCCCAGCACCTGGTCGTCACCTTCAAAGACACGACCGGAGCCGGTACCCCCGTGGGCGGCCTCCGCACGGTGCGGCTCGCCGGAGTCGAACCCGCCGTCCAGCAAGGCAACGACCTGGTGTTTACGGTCGACCTGGCCCGCGCCGTGCAGGTCAAGGCCTTCACCCTGACCGGACCACCGCGCCTGGTCCTGGACCTGTACTAGGCCGGGTCCACCGAGCCAAGGAGGGCTCCGGTCTACTCATCTGGCTCGGGCTCGATCCTCTCGAAACGCCCCCTCCCTGCCCTCCCCGCAACCGGAGGGAGAAGCTCGAGCCAAGCAGGTCAGCGTTGTGCTCGCTAGTTGAGCGATGCTCGCCCGGCGACGCCTGCCTGCTTCTGGCGCAGCATCTCCCGCAGCAGGGTGAGCTCGCGCCGGAGCAGGGCCAGCTCGGCGCGCAGCCGCTCGTCGGTCCGCGAGTACTGCAGCAGCGCCTGTTTTTGGGGCAGCTGCAGGGTAAGGGTGCCGGCGACCAGGTAGGACAGCAGCTCGGGATCCATCGGCGGCTCGAACGCCTCGGGCTTCTCGTTGACCAGCTCTCGCAGCAGGTTCGAATACTGGCGAAAGGCAGTGGCCGCCGCGTCTGTGAGCTCGCCGATCCCGGCCACCTCGTCGCCGGCTTCGGGGAGGATTTCGATCCTCGCCCGTAAATAGGGCCGGTCGGTGGCGGTCTCCACGATCCGAAAGCGGGAAGCGCCGGACACCAGGAGGTTCATCCGGCCGTCCTCCATCCGGTCGATCTGCACGATCTTGGCCAGGGTGCCGATGTCATAGGGCAGGGCGGGACCGGTCTCCAACCCCTCGCGGATGGCAACCACGCCGAAACTGTGGCCGGCCTCCAGGCAGTCCGAGATCATGACCCGGTAGCGGTCCTCGAAGACGTGCAGCGGGAGGGGCAGGTGCGGAAACAACACCGTGTTGAGCGGGAAGAGCGGCAGCCAGTGCGCCATCGATAATTTCGTCAGCTGGCGGCGGATGCCGCCTGCTGGGCCACCGGGGTCTCGAATCGCTTGCGCCGCACGATCAAGGTTCCCAGGGCGGCGCCGCCCAGCAGCACGGCGATGGGAACCAGCAGCGATGGCCGCATCGCATTCAGGTACGCCGTGGCAAACGCATCGTGGGCGGCTTGGCGGATGGTCTGCGCGGTCTGGGGTGACAGGCCGGGTGGGAGCGTTACGGTGCGGCGCGGCCCCACCTCGAGGGCGCTGCCGGCGCCAGAGAACCCGGCGATGAACTGGCTGCGAAAGGCAGCCGGGATGCGGCTGGCGAAGGCCTCCGCCTGGACGGTCAATTGCGAGGCGAGCTCGTTCTGGAGAATGGCGCCTACCGCCGCGCTGCCGATGGCGCCGCCCACCTGCCGGATGGTGTTCAGGACGCCGGAGGCGGCGCCGGCCATGCGGCCCTCCACCCGTCGCATGGTCACCGTGGTCATGGGGGCGAATGTGCAGCCCAGGCCCAGCCCCGCCACCATGGTCGGGATCGTGAAGGTGAACTGCGTGGCCGTCAGTGAGGCGGACCAGAGCACCAGGCCCATCCCCGAGGCGAAGAGCGTCAGCCCGCCGATCAGGATGTACTTCCCACCGTAGCGGTCACTCAAGCGGCCGGCGATGGGCGCCACCACCATGGACACCAATGACATGGGAGCGAAGGTCAGCCCGGCCTTGAGCGCACTGAATCCCAGCACCGACTGGAGAAAGATCGTCAGTGGGAGGAAGAGACCCATCATTCCGAAGGAGACGATGGCCGCCAACAGGTTGCCAATCGTGAAATTGCGCTGCCGGAAGAGGGCAAATGGCACCAGCGGTTCTTCCCGGCGCCGCTCCCAGAGAACGAAGAGGCCCAGCAGCACGACACCGAGGACGAAGGTCGTCGGGATGCTGATCAGGCCCCAGTGGCCGCCGGCGACGTCAAAGCTGGCGGTCTCGGTCAGCGGGCCCCAATGGTAGCGTTGGCCTTCGATCAGCCCGAAGACCCCCAAGAAGAGCGCGGCACTGATCAGCAGCACGCCCACCACGTCCAGGCTGTGCCGGCGGTTGAAGCGCAGCTCGGGCAGGTACCAGGCACCCAGCGCCAGCGCGGCCACGCCCACCGGGACGTTGACCCAGAAGACGGCCCGCCAGTCGTAGTTGGTGACCAGGAAGCCGCCCAGGGTGGGACCCGTGACGGACGCCACCCCGGCCACCGCGCCCCATACGCCAAACGCGGCCCCCCGCCGCTCCGGCGGGAAGATATTGGTCAGCATGCTCAACGTCTGCGGCGTCAGGATGGCGCCCCCAACGCCCTGCGCGATCCGGGCGGCGATCAGGACGCCCGGCGTGGGCGCCAGGCTGCAGGCAATGGAGGCCAGCGTGAAGACGGCGAGCCCGCAGAGGAACATCAGCTTGGGCCCGAACATGTCGCCCAGCCGGCCGGCGGTGATGAGCAGCACCGCGTACGTCAGGATGTAGGCGTTTAGCACCCACAGGATCTGATCCAGGCTGGCGTGCAGGTTGTCGATCATGCTCGGGATGGCTATGTTGACGATGGTCAGGTCGAGCAGGATCATGAAGAACCCGAGGCACAGGATCAGGAGCATGAACCACGGGTTGCGCGTGCGCGAGAACGAGGGCGCGGCTGCCATCAGGCCAGTCTAGCCGCGCGATCTCAGGTCGCGCCAGTTGGAATCAACTCATCGCGTCGCGCCACTGGTAGTAGAGACCAACCGCCGGCAAGAACCAGGGCGTGCCGCGATAGAGCGGGACTGGCGGGAAGTCCATGGTCAGGAAGGCGGGCAGCGGCTCGCCGCTGATGAAGGCGGCCGCCTGCCGGCCGAAGGCGGTGGCCATGGCGACACCGGTGCCGCAATAGGCCAGCGCGTAGGTGATGCCGTCGATCCTCCCGATGTGCGGCAGCCGGTCGAGGCTGAAGCCCAGCCGCCCACCCCAGGCGTGGGTCACCCGCACCCCGCCCAGCTGCGGGTGGACCCGCAGCATGGCTTTGTAGAGCCAATCGCGGGCCCGGGCAACGGTGGTGGGGGCAAAGCTGGCGCGCCCGCCAAAAAGCATCCGATGATCCTCCAGCAGCCGCCAGTAATAGAGAAAATTTTTCGTGTCGAAGAACATCCGGCCACGCGGGCTGAGGGTACGCGCCAGGGCGGGTTCCAGCGGTTCGGTGGCAATCAGGTAGCTCCCCACCGGCAGCACCCGCCGCTGGATGGCGGGTACCAGCCCGGTTGTGTACCCATTGGTGGCCAGCAGGACATGCGCGGCAGACACTGACCCCCCCGGAGTGACTACCTGAAACCCGCCACCCGGCAAGCGCGTCAGGCCGGTGGCCGGCGTTCGCTCGCAGATGATGGCCCCGGCGCGGCGTGCCGCTCGCACCAGGCCGGCATGGTATTTGGCCGGCTGCAGCCCCCCGCCTATCTCCACCAGCAGCCCGCCATGGTACGCGCTGGAACCGATCTCGGCCTCCAGCTGGTCGCGCTCCAGGAACCGAACCCGGTCGCCAAAGACCCTGGCCTGGGCCGGGAGGGAGGCCTTAAGGGCGGCGGCGTGCGACGGCCGATAGGCGAGCTCGAGATGCCCGCTGGGCTGATACCCGCAGTCAATGCCCTGCTGGGCGATGGTTCGCTCGACCAGCCCCACCGCATCGAGGCTGTATCGAGCCAGGGCCAGCCCGCGCTCGCCGAACTTCCGGAGCAGCGTTTGTAGCCCCGCCTTGAACCCGGGGAGCACCATCCCGCCGTTTCGAGTGCTGGCGCCGAACCCCAGGTGCTCTTGCTCCAGGACGACGGCCACCTGGCCCCGGCGCGCCAGCTCCCAGCCGGCCACCACGCCCGTGTAGCCGCCCCCGATGATGACGGCGTCGGCCGAGTCTGGGGGGCGTTGCTCCGGCAGGGCTTGCTGACCGGCGTCGTCCCACCAGAACGGCTTCTCGGCGTAGGCGCCGGCGAGCGGCGTCACGCCATGGAGTTGACGCTCGAGTTCGAGCTCAGCACGCGGGTCATCGCCACGGACACCTCCGCCGGCGTCCGGTCGGCGTCGATGAGCAGGAGCTTGCCCTGGCCCCGGTAATAGTCGATCAGCGGAGCCGTCTGCTGAAGAAAGACGTCGATGCGGTGGGCGATGATGTCTGGCCGGTCGTCGCTGCGCTGGGTGAGTGGGGCGCCGTCTCGCGTACACGTCCGCGGACCGCGGGCCTCCTCCGCCGAGAGGCTGTAAACGGAGCCACAGGTGGGGCACAGGTAACGGTGGCCGAGCCGGTTCATGAGCGCATCCCGGCCGATCTGCAGGTAGAGCACCCGGTCGATCGGCTCCTGCAGCTCGGCTAGCATCTGGTCGAGGACCTGGGCCTGGGCGACCGTCCGGGGAAAGCCATCCAGGATGAACCCGTGCTCGGTGTCCGGTTCGTGCAGGCGGTGGCGGATGAGATCGATCACCAGGGCATCGGGAACCAATTCACCGCTATCCATATAGCGTCGAACCTCCAAGCCGAGGGTCGTCCCAGCCTCCCGTTGCGCCCTCAGGATGTCGCCGGTCGCGATGGCCGGTGCTCGATAGGCCGCACTCAACTGGCCGGCCTGGGTACCCTTCCCGGACCCGGGCGGACCAAGCAGCACCAGGTTCACGGGCCTATCCTACGGTGCCGGTACCTCCCCGGGAGTTGCCCACCGGATGACGGACTAAATGGCCGGCTGCGGCTCCGGCGACTGCGAGAGGCGACCCAGCCCCAGGTGGAGACCGCCGCCCAGGTCGGTCCGCGACAGAATCGCATCCGCCTGGGCCTGGGTGATGGTACCCGCCTTGACGGCAACGTCCAGGACGCCCTTCGCCGCGCTGCGTTCGGCGGCCCTGACGGCGCTGTCGGTCACGCCCGTGGACTGCTCCAGGTCGCTCAGGGTCTTGCCCGACCGCAGCTGGCTTTGCAGGTCAGCCGGGGTGAGATGGAGCGCCCCGGCCACCGCGTTGAGCTCGGCCGTGCGAAGGTCGCGGAAGAGGGTGCGGTTGGCAAAGCCACCGCCATGGCGGAAGGGAAAGCCGAATCCAAAGCCCTGGCCGGCGTTGAGGCGACTCTTGAGCGCGTCCGCTTGCGCCTGGGTGATCTTGCCATCCTTGGCCATCTGGTCGATGGTCTGCAGTTCCGCTTGCTTCAGGTCGCTCTGAGTTTGGGTCGGACTCAAATGTAGGATCGCGGCCAGTTTGTTGACGAATACCTGGGCATATTTCGAGCCCGTCCCCGTCCCCGGCGAGGAGGTGGCGGCGTTCACGGCGGCCACCCCAATGGCGAGCGCGGCGATGCCAGCCACCGGCAGGGCCATCCAGCGCTTGAATTTCATGGGTCCTCACTCCTCCATTCGGGGTTGGCTCCATTGCACCAGCCCGGCATGAAAGGGCCATGAGATGGCGTTAAGAATTTTGCCGGTGGTCCGTTCTAGGGAGCACCGGCCAAAGCCGCGGCTCGCTACACTGCGCAGCAGAACGAGCCAGGAGGGAGGCCGCATGCCGGCAAGCAAGGTCGATATCCGAGCCCGCCAGAGTCCGATCCGCGAGGGCTACCGCCAGCATCCGCAGTCGGCCTTGATCAAGCTCGAGGTGGAGAGCGCCACCAGCGACCTAAGTGATCCCCTGCACTGCGCGGTGACGCCGATGGCGACGCCGGCGGTGCGCTGGCAGTCGGGCGCGCACCCAGCCGTGGGCGGTGCGGGCGACGTTCCCTGCTCGGGCGATCTCCTCCTGGGGGCGCTGGCGGCCTGTCAGGAAACCACCCTCCGCATGGTCGCCGCCAACCTGGGAATCGACTTAGAGTCTCTGCACGTCACGATTGAGGGCGACTGGGATGCACGGGGCACCCTGGCCATCGGCGATTTCCCCATCGGCTTGACGGGCATCCGCTGCCGGACGACGGTGGCGGTTCGTGGCGACGTCGGCGGCGAGCGCGCCGGCCGGCTTTTGAAGAGCGCCGAGAAGTATTGCGTGGTGCTGAACACGCTGCGGGGAGGCGTCCCCGTAGAGTCCACCTTCGAGCTGAAGACCCCTGACGTCGAGACCGATCCACCCGGTCCGCCCGCCAGACTGTTCGACGCGGGCGCGCCCTAGCTCAAGAAGTAGCCGAACCGGTGGTCAAACGTATCGAAGTGCAGCTTCAGGCCTTCGAGCAGCGTTGGGCCATCAAAGGCTCGCACGTCGTACGGGCAGAGCATCACCATCGGCAGTCTCCGGACGATGGCGGACAGCTGCTGCTCCAGCGTGAGGAGCTCGACCGCCGACTTGACACTGGCCAGACCAGTGATGGTGTCGCCCAGGAAACGGATCGGCCCCGGCCGGTCCCGGGTGGCATCGGCGACGAATCGCTCGAACGAGGCAACCCATTGCTTGGCTGAGCCGGGCTTGACCGGCGGGAACGCCAGCAGGCCGCTGCCGGCCGCGGCGTCGACGTCCACGCCCTCGCTGGCCAACGCGTGCAGGTACTCCGCTCGCGATTCGGCATCCGCATAGAGCATGCAAGTTTGCCCGGCCAGGAGGCCCTCCCGAAGGAACTGGACCGCCAGGCCGAGCCGCCCTGCGTCGGTGCCATAGAGGCTCGCCAGGTGGCTGCCCAGGGGAACTTGCATTCCCTTCATGGTGATGACCTCGGGCTCTGCCACTCGCGTGGCGGCCCCCGGCGCGGCGGGGGTGGTCCCCATAAAACGCTGGAGGTCCTGCTCCGTGAAGCGCCGGGCGCGGCGGTGGCCGATTCGGCTGGCCGGCAGCAGACCCTGGTTGGTCCAGCGACGAATGGATGCCTCGCTGACCTGCAGAAACCGGGCCGCTTCTCGCGTCGTTAGGACTCGACCGCTCAAGGCCAGCTCAGGTGACTGCTATGATTATTACTGCACACCAATGACACGTTTGGCTCCTAAACGGATTCTAGTCAGTCGCCACGGCACGCGCAATGGGGCTACTAACCGTCACCTGCCCGGGTGAGTCCCAGAACCCGGCATAGCGGGCTCACGGGCCGAGAGCAGGAGGTCCTGAAGCTGGTGGCGGCTGGCCTGACCAACCGGGAGGCTGCCGGCACCCTGGGCGTCAGCGGTCGCACGGTCGATGCCCACCTTCGGTCGATCTACGCCAAGCTCGGTATCAAGTCGCGATCCGCCGCCACCAGATACGCCGTCCAGAACGGGTTCGTATAGCTACAGATTCGTCCTTACGCCGGCTTCACAAACCGGTAGGCTTCCCGGGCCAGGGCGGTCCAGTCCTCCTGGCCCGGGAAAAGGGCAATCCACTCCTTCATCAACCGACCATGCCCGGGATCGAAGGGCTCACCCTTCTTGGCGCGCACCAACTCGTCGACGCGCGCTTTAGGAAGCTTGGCTACGAACTGCCCGGTCCGGTCCGAGACCAGGGCGAACAGTTTGCCGTTCACCTTGAGGCCCGTCGAACCGAATCCCCTGCCGCCACGCGTCACTTGGCGGTCCCTGGCGAAGGCATCGACCACCGCTTGGAATCGGGGCTCCACCGAGGAGACGGCGTCAGGCTGCTTCCGGCGGGCCCGGACGGACTTCTTCATCGGTTGGGCCTCGGCTATTTCCGCGGCCGTCGCAGCCGGCGGTGGACGTCCATCAGCGTTTCACCCCGATGCCGGCTTCCCGGCCGAGGCCGGGTGGGCGGCAGGCGTGAACCCCAATAGAGCAGGAGGCCGATGCCCAGCCCGAGGACGATCACGATGAGAAGCTCCCCGGCCACCACCTGAGTCTAAAGCCCGGATCCGGGCTCAGCCCACTAAGTCTCTCCCTCCCCCTTGCGGGGAGGGTAGGGAGGGGGTCTCGGCGAAGCCTAGGACTGCACCAATCGACGGGCTCTTGGGGGCAAGCACCTTCGACAACTCACCGATCAAAGACCTAGTCGGCTCTGCGAACCGCGGCCGGCCGTGGATCGACCATGTAATAGACGGCCACCAGCCCGATGATGGCCAGCGCCGCCGGGGCGTTGACAAAGGCCACGCCGGTTGCCACCAGGTAGACCAGCAGGCCGACCCCGAACTGGAGCCAGGCACGGCCTCTTCGCTCCCTGGGCACCGGCCGATGCGACCGGCCCTCTCCCAGGGACCACCCGAAAATGAAGCAAAATGCGAGCGACATGCCTTCGAACACCAGGGCATACAGTGCCATGGCGATGTGCGCATCCGAGCCGCCACTGGTGAGGTATTCCGCTATGGTGGCCGTGGCGAAGGGGATGACGACCACAAAGAGGAGGAGCAGGAGATTGAGGAAGAGCAGCGTCCGGTCGACGACGCGGATGTTCGTCATCAGCGCGTGGTGGTTGACCCAGATGATGCCGATGGTGAAGAAGCTGATCAGGTAGGCGATGAATGTCGGCCAGTGCTGACCGAGCTACTCCAGCAGGGGACCGTGGCCGGGTCCGCCGACCGCCAGGTTCAGTGCCAGCAGCGTGATGGCCACCGCAAACACGCCATCGCTAAACGCCTCCAACCTGCCTCGATCCATCGCGCTTTCTACCTTAGCCGGGATCCACGCATCGGACGAGGCAGTGTTACGACGACACCACCTGCAAGCCGCTACGCGCGGCTCACGGTGAGGACGACGTTCCCAGTCTTCTGCTCCGTTTCCACGTACCTGGTCGCGTCGACCACTTGCTCCAGCGGGTAGGCGCGGTCGATGACCGCCCGGAATCTCCTGGCCTCGACGAGCTCCTTGAGGAAGAGGACGTCCTGCTTCGTTTGTCGAGGTGGTATCTGGAAGACCACTTTCTTGTCTCCGAACCGCGCGGTCCATAGCGCCAGGAAAAGATTCCGGAACCCGTCGGTGGCCAGGTATAGGCCGCCCTGATTCAGTGAGCCTTTGCACCGCTTGAACGAGTGCTTGCCGACCGCATCGAAGATGACGTCGTACGTTTGACTGTTCTTCGTGAAGTCTTCCTGCGTGTAGTCGATGACCCGGTCGGCCCCGAGCGATCGCACGAGTTCCAGGTTCTTGGTATTGCACACGCCGGTGACGTCCGCGCCGAAGTACCTGGCCAGCTGTACTCCGGCGGTGCCGATTGCCCCCGACGCGCCGAAGATGAGGATCCTGCGCCCCTTCCGGAGATCTGCTTGTTTCAGACACGTCAGGGCATTGAGTGCTCCGTCGCAGAGGGGCGCAGCCTGTTCGAAGCTTATGCCGGTTGGCATGGACGCGATCCGGGCGCTCTCCGGCACGCAGAGGAATTCGGCGTGTGCTCCGAATCTAATTCCCGTTGTGCCAAAGATATGGTTACCGACCGCGAACCCGGTCACGCCGGCGCCAACCGCAACCACCTCTCCGGCAAACTCGCTGCCGAGGATCTGCTGCCTCGGCCGGCGGAGGCCCGAGACGAGGCGGCTAAGGAATGAGACGGCGAGCCCAGACTTCACGTTGGCTTCCCGAGTGTGGACGTCCAACCGGTTGACCGTCGTGGCGTGGATCTTGACCAGGACCTCGTCTTCTTTTGGCACCGGACGCTCGACGTCTTCGACGCGTAGCACTTCTGGCGGCCCGTACCTGTCATAGACAACCGCTCTCATTCCGCGTGCAGGACCTCGACGACGTTGGTGCGCGCCGCCCAGCGGCCCGGGATCAAGGCTGCGGCGATCGCGACCACAACACCGAGCAGCGGTGTCAGAACGAGCTCGAGCGGGCTGAACACCCCATAGGCGGCGGGCGGGGTGTCGTTGCCGGCCGAGCTGCTGATCACGTCGTTCAGAGCGTGATGTAGCGCCAGGCCCACAGGCATGGCCACCAACCCCCCCACCAACGCAAGCAGCGCGGCCGAAGCACCCACCATGACGATCACCTGACGAGGGCTCATGCCCAATGCCTTCAGAGTGGCCGTATCTTTGATCCGCTCTCGCGTGTTGAGGAGCAGGGTGTTGAACACACCGCCGACCCCGATCAGCGCCAGCACCCCCGCGAGGATGAGCAGCACCAGGTCGATGATCTTGACCGGCGCGATGATCGAGGTGTCGCTCTGTCGAACATCCAGAAGATCTGGCTGCGTCGCTGCGACCCGGCGTACATAGGCGGACACGTCGGAGCCGGGAGTGAGCGTGACTGCGTAGCGGAACGGTTCGACGGCCGGCTTGACAGAATCCATGGTCGCCAGGTCCATGAACAGCGAATGACCCAGGTTGTTGATGTCGTATGTCTCTCCGACCACCCGGAGCTGCAGTGGCTGGCCGTTGGCGGCACCCGTGAAGTTGTCGCCGATTTTGAGGTGCGCGTCGTGAAGCAAACCTGCCGGAGCGAGGACCTCGCCCGGCGCTGAGAACCAGCGTCCCGCAATGACCATGTAGCCAATCCGCGATGATTCGCCGCGGAACAACTGTGTGTTCACAGGATCGCCAACACCCGGGACGACCACGTTCTGACCACCCACTGCAACGACGCGGGCGGTCTCGGGCTGCGAATTAAGGACCCTCATCACGTCCGCATCGGAATAAGCGCTGGTGCGGGTTACCACGACCTGGTAATTGCCCGCGCCGGTCTCGCTGTTGTTGATCAGCTCGAAGCTTCGCGGCAGCCCTACCGCAACGACCACGGTCGCCACACCCAGTAGAACTGTGACCAGCGTCAGGATCGCGCGAAGGGGCCGGGCGAACGCGTCGCCGATGCCAAGGACCACAGGCCGTGGAAGCCGTGCGGCTGCGGCGGCCTGCCGCAGCAGACGCCCGCCGGCGCCGCGAGGCGCGGAAGCCTTGGTGATCGCAGCGATCGGCTTGAGCAGCCCGGCCCGCAGGGCGGGCAGCGTCGCGGCAATCGTCACTACGAGGAGTCCACCCGCCAGGAAGAGCAGGTCCAGCCCGATCGAGAAGCTGGGCACATATGCCAGCCCAAGAGCGTGGGAGCTGTTCGCCAGCAGCGGCTGGCTGGCGAGCGTCCCCACGGGTATGCCCACCAGGCATGCAGCCAAAGCCGGAATGATGATCTGGAGGGCGAAGACGCCGACGACCTCGTTTGGCGTGAACCCGATGGCTTTCATGATCCCGATCTCGCGGTAAGCGGAAATCACGATTCCTGTCACGAGCGTGGCCACGATCGCGACCGTCGCCGCGAGCGCAAATACGCTGAACGCAACCAACACGCTGGTGAGGATCTGGTTGGTGATGTTGAAGACGCTTCGGATCAGGATGTAGTTCTGAGACCCGCCGATGCTTCCCGGCGGGAGGCTTGCCTTCAACCGGTCGAGGGAAGCCTGCAGCTGGTCGCTCGTCGGGTCGGTGGCGAAGCGGTAATCCATCATGTAGAAGGTCGAGTCAGGGGTGGCAAGGGCCTGCACCGCGGCCGGCAGCACCCACGCGCGCTGGCTGCTCAGGTCAGCGCTGCCCTCGTCGATGTCGACCACCTCGCCGACGACGGTCAGCGTCGGAGTTTGCGCGACGCTGGTGACCTTCACGCGGTCGCCCACGGAGATCTTGTTCAGCTCAGAGAAGGACCTGGTCAGGACAATCTCGTCGTTGGCAATCGGCCATCGCCCCGATGTGACGTGGAGGACCTCAACCGAGCCACCAGAATTGTCGCGACCTAGCGCGTCCATATAGAACTTTCGGTCGCCAAACCGGAACTGGATATAGCTCGCGGGGTATGGACCGCCGGACGCCGAGGCGCCGATGATCGCGGGCGTATTTCCCAGCAGCCGTGGATCCGTGCTCGCCTTGAATGCCACCTGCAGGTGGGCGCCCTTTTGCTTCTCGAATGCGGCCTGGTAAGGGTCCCGCGTCTGGGACATCAAAGTCGTTGCCATCGTCCCCGCGGCTATGGAGAACAGAACGGTCAGGAAGATCACGGCCGCCTGCAGACGCCGCCGACGAAGGTCGGCTAGCGCTTTGACGAGGACGGCGGTCATCGGGACACCTCCTCGGTTCGCACGCGGATCACGTCTGAGGGAGCCCGCTCCGGGCTCTCCAGCCGCGCGTCGTCAACGATTTTGCCGTCCATCACGCTGATCACCCGCGCCGCATGTCGCGTCGCGAGCTTGGCGTCGTGGGTGACGAGCAGGATCGTCTGCCCTTGGCGGTGCAGCCCGGCAAGGAGCTCCATCACCTGCTCGCCGGTGTGCGTGTCCAGCGCGCCGGTCGGCTCGTCGGCGAGCAGAAGCATGGGATTGTTGATCAGAGCGCGCGCGACTGCCACGCGCTGCTGCTGGCCGCCGCTGAGTCGCGCCGGATAGCGGTCCGCGACGTCTGTGATGCCGAGCTGGTCGAGCAGCTCGGCGGCACGCGCTGTCGCGACGTTGCCCATGAGCTGGGCCGGGATGAGGATGTTCTCCAGCGCGGTGAGGTTGGGGAGCAGGTAGAAGAACTGGAACACAAAGCCGATATGGTCGCGCCGGAACCTGGCCAGCCCCGCCTCACCGAGCTTGCCGAGGTCTGTGCCGCCCACTGCGATGGTGCCCGACGTCGGGCGATCCAGGCCCGCGACGAGGTTGAGCATGGTGGACTTGCCGCTGCCCGAGGGCCCCATGATCGCGGTGAACTCGCCCTTCTCGATGGAGACGGAAATCCCGTTGAGGGCGCCGGTGAGGCCGCCCTGATAGACCTTGGTGACGTCAGTCAGCCGAACCAGCTCGCTCATTCCGTTTTCGCCCCCTCCGTCCCGAAACGTTCCGACGACAATTCGTCCATCCATTTGAGGTCTGCCTCCGTGTGAAGTAATGCGCCGCGTACGAGTCGCGCCAGGTCGAGGCGGCCGTCACGGCGCGCCCGCTCTTCCAGCCGGTTGAGGTCCCGCAAGCGCTGCAGGTAGGCACGCTTCTGGCGAGCAAGCATTCCCTGCAGATCGCCGTTCGCGATGCGGGCTGCCAGCAGGAGCTTCACGTAGATGTCCTCGTGCAGCTGCTGAGGCCCGGAGTCAGGCTGGGCGAGCCACTGGTCCAGCGCCTTCTGGCCTTCGGGCGAAAGCTCATAGAGCTGCTTTCCGCGATCGCCGCGGGGACCCGCGGGCCGGACCAGCCCGTCGCGCTCCAGGCGTTGGAGGGTGGTGTAGATCTGGCCGATATTGACGTCCCAGGTCCCACCGAGCATGGCTTCAAAGCGGTTCTTCACCTCATATCCGTGGAGTGGCTCTCCTTTCAGGAGCCCCAGCACGCCGTACTTAAGCGACACGATCCTGTCTAACCATACTCAGTATGTATCCCGAGTATGCATGGATGTCCTGGCAATGTCAAGGGGCCGGCTGGCGAAAGGTCGCCTCTAATTACGAGCTGAGTTCAAGAGGCGGCTTGCGCCTGCCAGGTGCACACGTCGGCCTCGTTGCCCTCGGCATCGGCCAGGGTCCACCACGTCGGCGCGTACTTGTCTGTCACCAGGCGGCCGCCGGCCGCGATCGCCGCCGCCACCCGCGCCTCGGCCTGGTCGTGCGGCACCCAGACATCGATGTGGATCCGGTTGCCCTGCGGGCGGGGCGCGTCCATCTTCTGGAACCAGATCGGCGCCCCGCGGCCGTGCGGGTCGATCAGGTCCTCGCCACCCTGGTCGCGGTCCCGGTAGCCGAGCACGGCACGCCAAAATGGGATCACCTGGACGCCGACGAGCGCGTCGATCGTGACTTGGACGGTCTGCACGGCGGATGGGTCGGCCGGGAAGCCAAGCTCGCGCGCCACCGCCGAGATCTGCCGGGCCAGCTCGAGGTCGCGCTCGCTCAGGCCGAAGTAGTCAGGCGTCATCGTGATCAGCCACACCGTCACGCCCTCGTATCGCAGGTCGACGTCGGGGTGGTGGTCATCGAGGCCGGCCAGTTCGCTGATCGCGTGCACGAGTCGGGCGCCGGCCGCCAACGACCCGGTGAGGAAGTACGTGCACGCTCCCTCGCCCAGCACACGCCAGTCCTCGACGCCGGCGGCCTCCTGGAACTGCCGCATTGTGATCCGCTCGGTCATACCGGTAACGTAACACGGTAACGTGTTGCACATGGCGGCCCGCGAAAGCCGCCGTCGATGTGCAGTCGCCGCTGGTATCGTCGGACTTGGACCGTGATCGTCATCGGGATCTCGTCGGTTCCGGACTCACCCCAAGTGGTGGTAACGACAAGAAGGAGAGAAACAATGGCCGAAACTACGACTTCCAGGCGGCGAGCACCAAGGAGCAGCAGCAGTAGGAAGCCGTCTCACAAGACCGGAACCCGTGAAGAGTGGCTAGCGGCCCGGCTGGAGCTGCTCGAGGCCGAGAAGGCGCTGACGCGGCATAGCGACGAACTGGCGCGGCAGCGGCAGGAGCTACCCTGGGTTCGAATCGACAAGGAGTACCGCTTCGAGACCGACGAGGGCAAAGCCTCCCTCGCCGATCTCTTCAGAGGACGCTCGCAGCTCCTCATCTATCACTTCATGTTTGGGCCCGAGTTCACGGCAGGCTGCCCGGTGTGCTCGTCGATCGCGGACGGCTTCGACGGCTTCGTTGTCCACCTCGCGAATCACGACGTCACGCTCTGTGCGGTGTCGCGGGCTACGCTCGCAAAACTGCAGGATTACAAGCGGCGGATGGGCTGGACCTTCCCCTGGGCGTCGTCGTTCGACAGCGACTTCAACTTCGACTTCCAGGCATCGCACACCAAGGAGCAGCAGCAGTCGGGAACCGTCGAATACAACTTCCGCACGTGGGACATGCGGCCCGAGCTGAAAGCCGGTGAGGAAGGTCACTGGGTCGATGGTATGGGCGTCGGCGTGGACTGGGCGACGTACACACGAGAAGCCCCCGGCATGAGCGCGTTCGCGCTGGAGGACGGCGTCGTATACCATACGTACTCGGCGTACGCGCGCGGGGTGGACGGCCTCTGGGGCATGTACCAGTGGCTCGACCGCGCGCCACTTGGTCGCAACGAGAGCGGCATCTGGTTCCGCCGCCATGACGAATACGACAGCTAGTGAAACCGTGGTCACGCAAAGGAAGACGACGATTATGAGTCACTAGCGGCTCGGCATGGACGAGCCACTTCTAGAATCGGCGAGGAGCCACTCGCATTCCTGCCGCCAACCGGATCAGCGAGTAGTGGCGGGGGCGCGACGGGAACGATCCGTCCGTCGACATCGCCAAGGATGCCGACCAGCGGTTTTGAAGGTCGACGAACTTACTGTTCAGCACGCGGACATCCATTTCGTGCTGCTGTGTGTTGAAGGGGTCTAGATCCTCATGCTGAATTGTGCTGCCCTGTCCACCGGCGTCCACGGGCGTTGCTGTCACGGTTGCTGTCAAAAACGTCGATCGTCGGCGCCGGGCTCGCCTAAGGAGAGCTCCCTGGCCGCGAGAACTGCGACCATCCGCCGTTACATGACATGAGTGGCTTCGCCAACTGCGTTGTGGAAAGTCGTTCTGCTCGGGATCATCGCCGCCCTCCTGATCGCGTTGGGGGCCGCCATGTCCTTCTTGCCGGACCCAGCCAATTCGGTCGCCGCCTACCAGCAGGCGGCGCCCTGCACCGCCGCCAGCATCCCCTCGGACAACTGCTATGCCGTGGTGCCGGTCACCGTGGTCAGGGCGTCCGCCAATCACCTTCGCAAGGGCGGCCCGGAGGAGCACGTCATCGTCCAGGCTCCCAGCGGCCCCAGCGAGATTGTCCTTCCCTGGGAGCGCCAGCAGGATCAGGTTCTCCTGGCCGGCACGACCGGAACGGTCGACGTCTATCGCGGCGTGCCCGTGCTCCTGGCGGTCGGCGGATACCAGTTCGCCACCATCCAGAACCCTGTCGTTCAGAAGGCCCAAACCCGATGGCTCGGCTGGATCTTCCTGAGCCTCGGGCTTGTCTTTGGCGGCGCGGTGGTCCTGACGCTCCAAGCGCGGCGGCGTCGAGCATTGGTCCCGGGACCATCATCAGACGCCCTCCGCCAGGCGATTGTCCAGCTGCCTCCGGACGCGGATCCGCGGGTCGTTGAGAAGATGAACGAGATCCAGCAGCGTCTCGCCACCATGCAAGCGCAGTCGCAGCGGCGCCAGATCACCAGGGGGCAGACGATCGGAATCGTCATCGGCTGCGCCGTGGCCGTGCTCGGGGCGCTGCTCCTACGCGGTCTGCATTAAGGCGCGGCCTCCTGGGCCATCTTGTAGGTTCGTAATCGGAAATGGCGGGGGCCCGACGGGGCCGATCCGTCCGTCGACATCGCCAAGGATGCCGACCAGCGGTTTTGAAGTTCGACGAAGTTACGGTTCAGCACGTCCACAGACATCCATTACGGGTCACTCTGTATTTAAGGCGTGAGGCTCACATGCTGGCATGTGGTGCCAGGTCCATCGGCGTCCACCGGCGTTGCTTTCACGGTTGCTTTCAAAACGGCTCGACACGGAGCTGTCACCTGGGCCGTCATGTGAGCTCCGCCCGACGCCCGGCCCGATGGAAGTAGATGGCGAGCAGCACGCCGTACACGGGGACCAGAAAGGCTCCGATCCCAAGGAGTGTCAGCGGTCCGGAATAGGCCACGTAGGAAAGCAAGACACCCAGGGCACCCGGTCCGCTCGCAATCGCTATCGCGCGGATCCATCCCTTCAACCGCCCGCCCCTAAAGAGCGGCGCGGTGAGGCAAACCGCCAAGCTCATGTACGCGTAGCCGAGCCCGTCCAGCATTTGGAGGAAGGTTCCGTGACCGAAGAGGAAGGGTGCTACGTCGCTCTGGGTGTGGTGAACCACATGAGGCTCGACCACGAACAGCAGCGTGACATAGACAATCGAGACGAAGGCGGCGTAGAGGATCGCAAAGGCGATCGCCGCGTGGCTCCAGATCTTCTTCGCCTCTGGCGCCGCGTAGTGAAGGCTGAGCATGAGAAGGACGAATGTCGGGGCGATCAGAATAGAGGCACCGATGGGGATGATCTGATCCCAGGGCACCTTAAGAAAGACACCGAGCGCGAAACTCGCCCCTCACCAAGCCGTCTGCCGTCAGTTATGCCGTCACACTGGCCGCTTGCCTGGCGGCGTGACTGCCGTCAGTGACCAGAGACGGTCCCAGCGGTCACTGAGCTAATTCAAATTGGCGGGGGCGCGACGGGAACGATCCGTCCGTCGACATCGCCAAGGATGCCGACCAGCGGTTTTGAAGACCGAGGAGCCCACCTGAGCCCATGCACCCCCGTGGGGCCAGCTTAGAGGACGGCGTCGATCTTCTGCTTGAGGCTGGCCCGCGGCTGATACCCCACGATCCGCTGGGCCGGCTTCCCGTTACGAAACAGAATCAGGGTGGGGATGCTCAGCACACTGAACCGGGAGGCGATGATGGGATTCGCGTCAACGTCGAGCTCCACGATGGTGACTCGCTCGCCATATTCAGCCGCCAGATCCTCGACCACCGGCCGCAGCATCTTGCAGGGCGCGCACCACGCTGCCCAGAAGTCCACCAGTACCGGCTTCGACGCGCCGAGGACGGTCGCCTCGAAGTTCTGATCCGTCGCCTGTCCCAGTTTCGGTCCTATCGCCATCTTTCCCCTTGGGCCGCTCAGGTCCCTGTCTTCTCTTCGGTCGGCTTCTCCGCGGGCTTGGGAGCCGGCTTTTCAGTCGATTTCGCAGCCGGCTTGTCACCGGACTTCGGAGCCGGCTTGTCAGCGGACTTGGGCTTCACGTCCTCGGTCTTGCCCGGTTCGATAGTCGACGAGCCCCGGGAGTCCGTCTTGTAGAAGCCCTGTCCTTTAAAGATAACGCCGACCGGATACACAACGCGCGTCACCGGCGCCCCGCATTCGGGACACACGGTGAGGGGAGGGTCCGTGATGCGCTGTAGCACCTCGAAATGGTGGCCGCGGCTGCATCGATATCCGTAGGTCGGCATACCTCAGTATCTACCCTTTTGGCGGGCGCCAAAAACGCCGCCCGAGTCTACCACCCGGCCGTTACACCTCCGGAATTTCGATGCCGGGAGCCAGCGGATTGAAGACGATCCCGGAGGCCGGCTTGGGGTAAAAGTAGGTGGACTTCTGGGGCATCACGGCGCCGGAGTCCGCCACCGCCAGGACGTCGGCAACCTGGGGCGGTCGCAGCAAGAACGCGGCCTGGGCCCGACCGGAGCGCACCTGCTCGACGGCGAACCCTGCATCCCGGGTGTACGTGATGTGCCGCTCGTCCTCCAATCGCCCCTCCCGCAACCCGATCTCCGGCCCGATCACGTCGCGGTGCAGGGCCACCACGTCCAGGCTATCCAACGGGCGGCCGGCGCCCTTCCGGGGGATCTGCAGCCGGAACAGGGCGGGACCGGGCAGCACCACCCCCACCTGGTGCGCGGCCGTGCCGCCGGGTGGGGCCTCCAGCGTGGCCGCGGCGCTGGAAGCCGGCGTCAGGGTGAAGCGCTTCCGCAAGCGCGCTAACAGGGACAGCCCGTCCAGGCCGGGGACGCCGTGGACCAACCGGTGGGTGGGTAGGATGCGCAGGCTCGGGTCGTCAGCGTCG
Source organism: Chloroflexota bacterium (assembly GCA_005880615.1). Lineage (GTDB taxonomy): Bacteria > Chloroflexota > Dormibacteria > CF-121 > CF-121 > CF-121. The sequence goes on along the minus strand of VBID01000123.1, from coordinate 8,559 downwards.
GCCAGGAGCATGAGCACGTAGTTGAACGCCGCCCGCGGGGACGCCTCGGGATGGGCAGCCTGCTGCCGGTTCTGATACTTCCAGGCGGTCTCGTACCGGTGATGGCCATCCGCGATAAAGAGCCGAGACTCTGCCAGCGCCGCGCCCAGGATCCGGAAATCCCCGGGGTCTGGCACCCGCCAGACGGCGTGTCCCTCCCCCTCGGCCTCGATGCTGAACCACGCAGGCGCGCTGGTGACGCGGGTAAGCAGCTCGCCGAGCGCCGGTCCCGGATTCTGGTAGAGCGCGAAAACCGGGCTCAGGTTGGCATCCACCGCCTGGGTCAGTGACTGCTGGTCGACACGCGGCCGCAGGTGAGTCCGCTCGTGCGCCAGGACGGTCTTCCCCAGGGCCTCCAGCTGGACCACCGCCAGCATCCCCGTTCGGGCGCGCGGCTGGCCACTCGCTGGATCGGGGAACGACTGCCGGTACACGTAGAAGCCGGGGCCAGGCTCGGAGCGGAGGACACCCTCCCGGAGCCACTGTTGAAAAAACACCGCCGCCCGCGTGTACTTGTTGTCGGCCGGGTTGTCGGAGTCGTGCACCACCCCGGCGATCAGGCGAACTACGTTATGCGGATCCTGGGCGTAGTAGCGGACCCGGTCTTCCGGCGTGATGACATCGTAGGGCGGCGCTACCACTCTGGCCAGGTCGACTCGGTGCTGGTCGTACACGACGCCCCGGAAGGGACGGACGATGGCCAGCGGTTGCCTCCCTCAGACCGTGACGTATTGGAGCTCGGCCATGCCCGGGATCTCTCGCAGGCGGGCCCGCAGGCTTTCGGGAACGGGCTCATCCACCGTCAAGATCATCACCGCATCGCCCCGCGGGCGGTTCCGACCGACCTGCATGCTGGCGATGTTGATGTTGTGCTGACCGAGCAGCGTACCGATGGCCCCCACGATGCCGGGCCGGTCGGCGTGCCAGCTCATCAGGAAGGTCCCCTCCGGCACCAGGTCGATGCGGAAGTCGTCCAGGTACACGATGTGCGCCTCCCCCAGGAGCAGGGTGCCGCTGACCCGGGTGCGCCCGCGGTCCCCTTCCGCGATCAGGGTGACCAGATTCGAGAACTCGCTGGCCTGCGTGCTGCGCTGCTCCATCACCGTGATCCCGCGCTCGGCGGCCACCGCGCGGGCGTTCACCGGGTTCACGCGGTCCTCCGAAAACCGGCTCAGGAACGCGGTGAGCAGGGACGCGGTGAGGACGGAGCTGTCGTACCTCGCAATCTCGCCGCTGTACTCGACGACGAGCCGGGTCGACGGCCCGCGAGCGACCTGGGCGTAGAAGCGGCCGATGCCCTCCACCACCTTGAGGAAGGGCTGCAGGAACGCCATCTGTTCCGGCAGCACCACTGGCGCGTTCAGCGCGAACCGGGGCTGGCCGCCCTGCAGCACCGTGACGATCTGGTCGGCCACGTCCACCGCGACCGTGATCTGCGCCTCCTCGGTGGAGGCGCCCAGGTGCGGGGTGCTGATCACCTGGGGCAGGCGCAGCAGCGGGTTTTCACCCGGTGGTTCCCTCTCGAACACGTCCAGGGCGGCTCCCGCCAACCGGCCCTCCGACAGGGCATCGAATAGCGCCGCCTCGTCCACTACGCCACCGCGCGACACGTTGATCAACCGGCAGGTCGGTTTGAGCCGGGCCAGGGCCCGGACGCCGATCAGGTGCCGGGTCTCCGGCGTCAGCGGGACATGGAGGCTGAGGAAGTCAGCCTGGCTGAGCACCTCGTCCAAGGACAGGAGCTTGACCCGCAGCTGGGCGGCGCGGTCCTCGGAGACCACCCGGTCTGCCGCGATCACCGGCATGCCGAACGCCTGGGCCCGGCGCGCCACCTCGCTGCCAATGTTGCCCAGGCCGACCAGGCCGAGCACCTTGTCCTTCAGCTCGGTACCGACGAATCGCGTCCGCTCCCACCGTCCGGCTCGGACGGCCTGGTCGGCCTGTGGTACATGCCGGGCCAGGGCCAGCATCATGGCCATGGTGTGCTCGGCCGCGGCCACCGTGTTGCCGGACGGCGCGTTCAGCACCAGGATGCCGCGCCGGGTGGCGGCGTCGACGTCGATGTTGTCGACGCCGGCGCCCGCCCGCCCGATGACGCGCAAGCGGGTGGCGGCCTCGATCAGGGCGGCGTCCACCCGGGTCTCGCTGCGGACCACCAGCGCCTCGTACTCCGGGATCATTTCCCGCAGCGTGGCTGCCGGCTCTCGCAGCCGCACATCGACCTCGGCATGTTCACGCAGGCGGCGGATGCCCTCCTCGGCGATAGCGTCGGCGACCAGCACCCGCGCCATCAGGATGGCTAGGAAGCCAGCGCGGTTTCGGGCTCAGCCAGGGCTCGCTGCGCGGCGTCCACGGCGATGCCCGGCTGGACGCCGTAGCCGTGATCGGCCAGCCCGCGCTGCAGCGCGTCGACGGCCGCCAGCACATCGTCGGGAGAGACCGCCCCCATGTGACCGAGGCGGAAGATCCGCCCGGTTAGCTGTCCCTGCCCGCCGGCCACAATCAGGCCGTAGCGCTCGCGCCAGGTGGCGAACACCGCCTTGGCGAGGTCGCCTTGGAGTTCCTCGGGAAAGTAGACGGCGGTCACCGTAGGGGACACCGCCGCCGGAGCGGCGACCAAGCGCAGGTCGAGGGCTTCCACCGCCGCCCGGAAGGACGCCGCGATCTGGAGGTGTCGCCGGAAGATCGCCGGCAGGGTCTCCTCGCGCATCATGCGTAGCGCCTCGCGCAACCCGAAGAGCACGCTCAGCGCCGGGGTGGTGAAGGTGGCGCCGTTTTGCTGCATCTTGTGGGCGCGCTCCCAATCGAAGTAGAAGCGAGGCGCCTGGGCGGTGGCTCGCCGCTCCCAGGCCGCCGGGCCCACGCTCAACATGGTCACGCCGGGCGGCGACATCCACCCTTTCTGGGAGGCCGTGACGGCCACGTCGACGTCCCAGGCATCCACCGGCAAGTCGATCGACCCGATGGAGCTGACCCCATCAATGGCCAGCAGCCGGCCGCGACCCTTCACCACACGGGCCAGCTCGCGCAGGGGGTTGGTCACCCCGGTGGAGGTTTCGTTGTGGGTGATGAGCACCGTTCGAATCTCCGGCTCGTCGGCCAGGATTTGATCGACATCGTCCGGGTCGGCCGCCTCGCCCCAGGGGACGGCGTGCCGCACCACATGGGCGCCAAACGCGGCGGCGCAATCCGCGAACCGGTCCCCAAAGGCCCCGATGGACACGGCCAGGATTCGCTCGCCCGGAGACACCAGGTTAGCCACCACACTCTCCAGGCCGCCGGTTCCGGATGCCGGGAAGACCAGGACGTCATGGGAGGTCTGGAAGGCCCAGCGCAACCCGTCCTCGAGCTCCTTCAGCAGGGCTTTGAACTCGGGGCCGCGGTGGTTGATCATGGGCGCGTCCATGGCCCGCTGCACGCGAGGAGGAACAGGCGTGGGACCGGGGATGCGCAGCTGAGGCGTAACGGGAATCCTGTTCTCCATCGGCAGGTAAAACGCGTTCAAGCATAACAGGCACTTCTGACGCCACCGCCCCGATCGCACGCCTTTATTTCTTGACTTCGGAGAGGTCGCGCACGGGTGGCCGGACGTGGCCATCACGGGCCGCGTATGGGCGCCGCCGGCCCCGGCGGCCAGATCGCCTTCGAGCGCGCACGCTGCGCCGACGAGCGCGCAGCCCAATCATTACCAGGAGGAGGGCGGCAACGACGAGGCCCCCCAGCTCCCATCGCCGAATTCGGGCAGCGCCTGCGGCGGCCGCGGCTTGCTCCGCTTGGAGCCGGGCTGCCCGGACCTGCTCCACCCGAAGCATCTGTTGGTAGGTCGCGTCGATCTGGGGGTCCGCCAGCAGCAGGCCCTGGTACAAGCCGCCGGCGATCGCGTCGCGGAAGTCGGCGTGCGTCAGCAAGGCGGCCTCGTGCGGATTACTCACAAAAGCGGGCTCCACGGTGGCGGTCGGAATGTCGGAGTGCACCCAGAGCTCCGGCTTGGGGGCAACGCCGTCATCTGGCACCCCGAAGCGTTGCAAGGCAGCCGCCAGGCCGGCTTCCAGGTGCTGGGCAAAAGCCTGGCTCTCGGCGCGTGGGTAGAAGACGGTCAGGCCATTGATGCTGGGATCGCCATCGAAGGCGTTCACATGCAGGCTGATAAAGAGCCGGGCCTTGGCGGCGTGAACCAGGTTCCAGCGCTCCGAGATCTCCAGGTAGCGGTCGGTGGTGCGGGTCATCACCACCTTCACGCGTTCCTTCTCCAGCAGCGCCTTCAATCGGAAAGCCAGGTCCAGCGTGATGTCCTTCTCGATCAGCCGGCCGGCCACCACTCCCGGGTCCCAGAGTACGGTGGGATCGCTGCTGGGGCTGCCGCCGTGTCCGGGATCGAGGGCCACCACGTAGGGGGCGGGCATGACTGGGATGGGCTCAGAAGCGGAGGCCCGAGCCGGTGAGTGAGACGTAAGCAAGATGACCCCGACCGCGAGCCCGGCCAGGGGGCCCAGGAGACGCAACTACCGGCAGTATGGCAAATTCCGCTGCCCCTCTTGTGGAGGCGCAACGATGGTGTCGCCCTCAGGCGCCTAGCGCTGGTCGGCCGTGTAAGGCAGCAGGGCCACGTGCCGAGCGCGCTTGAGCGCCGTAGCCAGACGCCGCTGGTGGCGGGCGCAGGTGCCGGTCACGCGCCGGGGCAGGATCTTACCCCGTTCGCTCACAAACCGGCGGAGCCGCGCCACCTCCTTGTAGTCGATGAGGTGCACGCGTTCCGTGCAGAAGTTGCAAACCTTCTTGTGCGGCTTTCGGTCGCGTTTCTCAGTGGCAGGTGGCATGGACTCTTAGAAGGGAATGTCTTCCGGATCGACGTCGCGGGCCGCCTCATCCGCCGCCGGCGCCGCGGGCGCCACCTCCACCGGCTCCCGGGGACTGGCCGCCGCCGCCTGGGCTCCCGGGCTCTGGCTGCGGGGCTCCAGGAACTGGACCTCGGTGGCGTTCACCTCGGTGGTCTTCCGCTTCTGGCCGTCCTGTCCCTCCCAGGAGCGCGTCTGCAGGCGGCCCTCGATGTAGACCAGGCTGCCCTTGTGCAGGTACTGGCCGGTTAGCTCGGCCAGGTTTCGCTTGCCGATGTTCCAGACCACCACGTTGTGGTAGTCCGTGTATTCCTTCTTTTCCCCGTCCGGGCCCTGCCCGTAGCGGTTGGTGGCAAGCGAGAAGGTGGTCACCGGACTGCCGCTGGGCGTGTAGCGCATCTCTGGATCGCGGGTCAGGCGGCCGATCAGCATCACTTTGTTCAGATTCATTACTTCCCCTCAGGCTGACGAACCAATAGGTGCCGGAACACGGTATCGGAGATCTTCAGGACACGCTCGACCTCCTGCACGCGGCTGCGCTCCAACTCGACGTCGGCGACGACGTAATGACCCTCGCGCTGGTCCTTGATGGTGTATGCCAGACGCCGTTTACCCCACGGGGTCACCCGGCGCACCTGGCCACCATTGGTTTCAACCAACTGGTTCACCCGGTCGATGGCCTGCTGGACGGCCTCATCGTCGAGCTCGGGCCGGACGATGTACATCAGCTCGTACGCAGACACACGACTCCCTCCTTCCTATGGGATTACCCCGCATATAGCCGAAGTCGGCGGCAACGGAGCAGGAAAGCGGTGCCTAGTTTACCAGAGGAACGGCGCGGGCCTAAGCCCGCGCCAGCGACTCTACCTGGAGGTCTTTGGGGAACGGCGTCAGGTTGCGGTAACCATCGGCAGTGACGACCACCAGGTCCTCGATCCGGACCCCGCCGATGGCCGGATCGTAGAGGCCGGGCTCGATGGTCACCACATCTCCCTCTTTGAGGACCTGGCCCTCACTCTGGCCAATGCGGGGCGCCTCGTGGATCTCGAGTCCCACCCCATGGCCCGTTCCATGAATAAAGCGGGCCGCCGACGGCGGCTGGCTGAACTCGGCCGGCAGGCTCGCGTAGCCAGCCTCCCGGAAGAGCGCGCAGATCGCCCGGTGGATGTCGGCGCCCTTGGCACCGGGGCGGACGAGCCGGAGTCCTTCTTCTTGAGCCCGGAGCACGGCCGCATGCATCCGGCGCAGCTCTTCCGGAACGGGACCCTTGACCACGGTCCGCGTGAGGTCGCCCCAGTAACGACTGGCTTTGGAGAACGGATAGATGTCGAGCACAGTGGGCTGCCCCGCCCGGATGGGCCCACTGCCGTGCGCATGCGGGTCGGCGGAGGCCGGACCGGCCGCCGCGATGGTGTCTTCGGTCGTGCACCCCAGCTCCAGCAGTCGCCCTTCGATGGCGGCCGTGAGCCGCTCCGACGTCAGGATCTCGCCATCGGTCCGTAGCACGCCCTGGCCGTCCGGCTGGCTCTGCGCGATCAATCGAATCGCGGCCCGCAGGCCCTCAAGGCCCGCCGCCTGCACCTGCGCGATCGTCTCCACCTCATCCGGGCGCTTGCGCCGGCGAAGCTCAGTGAACAAGTCCGGTCGGGGATGGACCGCCACGTCGGCTTCGCGCAGGCGGTCGGCCAGGAACGCCGGGAAGGTCGGCTCCACCGCCACGTCATCGACGCCATGGGCCTGCAGAATCTCCTTGATCGTTCCGGCGAAGCCCTCCAGCTCGGTCGACGCCGTGGCCCACTGCCTGGCCGAGGGCAACTCGAAGAAGTGATGGACCTCGGACACCCGACTCTGCTTTTTGGCCCGCTCGAATTCCATCACGTTGGTGTAGAGGACGCCTTTGCCATCGCGCTCGAGGTAGATGATGGGATCGGGCGCGAGGAACCCGGTCTTGTACAGCAGGTTCGGATGGTGATAAGTCTCGCCGAACAGAAGCAGGGCCCCGCGAGTACCGGGCTCGGTCATGGTGCGATCACTTGGCAACCAACGGTAGCGGATTCACGCGTGACGACCTTCGCCAACGGCCCGGCCTTGCCTTCCGGGCATCGGACGCGTTTGGGTGTCCAGTCGGATCTCGTGACCGGCCGAATCGCTCACGGTGTGAAGAGATAGACGTTCCTCTTTTCTAGGAGAACCTGTCCGCTGGCCGAGAGCACATACAGGTCGACTGGGGCAAAGCCGGTTGTCTGGGGAAACGCTGGGTCGCGGAGGCCGAGGGCGATCCGTGTCCCGCCTGGCTCCGCGATGCCTTCCCAGTAGCCGTACGCGATCCCGACCGGTCCTTTCCAGAGCGTGGTTTGATCAGACCATCTGATCAAGTTCACCGGACCGCCGGTCCAGGAGGCCCCTACAACCGCGAGCGAGTCGTCCGAAGAGAAGGCGCTGATCCAGCCGGAAAGATGCGCGACGGCCGCACCCGTGGGGCCATAGACGGTTGACAGCGACCGTGTCTGATTCCCCTGGTTCTCGGCTACATATAGACCGTCGGGAGAAGCAACGACTTCCACCACCCCAATGCTCGAGCTCGATGGCGTGTGGGACCACAGCACCCGGCCGGTTGTGAGTTGCACTGCCCAGTACTGCCGTGTGCCGATCCCCTGACCGCCCGACTGACTGACGATCGCCCGGTCGTTTCGAAGGCTGCAGGCCGCAATCGCAACTCCGCCGGCATTGAGGGTGCGCGGATAGATGGTCCCGATCCGCGCCGCATCTCGCGGCTTCTCAGTGAGGGTTCCGACCCGGAGGACACCAGTCTCGCCGCTGTTCGGGGGATTGGCGGAGAAGGGGTCCACTGTGCAGTAGTGCGTCTGATCATCTGCCCACCTTTCGAAGCCGGCCACGTGAGCGACGACGGCGCCGGTCCGGTCGTGTACCTCGTATCCGGTCACATAGTTGGTTCCAGTCGCATAGAGCGTGCCGGCGGAGTTGGGAAGCCCCCCGAGTGCACCGCCGGCACCCACCTTGCCGGAAATCGCCCCGTCCCAGGTTATGCCGTCGATCTGGTCGAAGTTGGCCGGATTGTGATAGAGGATGACTGGGGTCGAGTCGGGCACCTTGATCAGCGCGCTCAATGGTGCCGGCGACTCTAGAGCGCTGGGTGACGCCACAGGATGGCCGGCCCCGCACGCCGCGCAGAACAAGAGAGCAGCGATCCACAGAAGTCGCACCCTCATACGGGTAATAACTCGATCTGGGACGGATTTGTTATGCAGCGACTCCTGTCAGGCCGCCACGCATGTCCGGCCGACGTCAGGGGTCCTCGTGCGTGTCGGGTGACCCGTGCCGTCCGTACCCGTCCGCAGTCCGTATGGGGGAGAATGGTCGGCGGGGGACTCGAACCCTCGACCTCTTGGATGTGAACCAAGCAGTAGCGTATTCCCGGGAGGCCGGTTTACACCAGCCATTACACCACTTGCTGTAGAATGGGCCCTTGGCCAAAAAGTTCGGACCGCCGGTCGTGGCGAAGGGCTATGTCTTCGTTCAGACGTCATACGGGACCGTCAAGGTTCGCGCGCCTGGACCAATCTTCAAACACAAGCGCGGGTACGGGGCTGGCCGCACCACGGTCGACGGCCGGCGAGTGCAATGGTATCGAAAAACGAAGCAGGACGCCTGGGAAGAATTTGCG
>VBID01000169.1 GCA_005880615.1 Chloroflexota bacterium | reverse complement strand
CGGCTTTCGGGCGGAGACGGTGCGAGGGGCTGCCTGGAGAGTCGGGCAGGGGTTCGGCGGTCGGGTCTCCCGCAACATTCTGCGCACCGTCGTCGGTCCGAGGTGGAGACCGGCGCGAGCGAGGATCTGGGCGATCTTGACCTTGCCCAGGGTCGGGCAAAGGATCTTGAGGCGCCTGACGAGGTAGCCGACGAAGTCGGGGAATCTGTTCACCGGCTCGGGCAGGCGAACGAGGGCTTCCGGCCCGTCCTCGTCGAGGCGCGCCATCCAGGAAGCGACGGTGAGCGGGGTGACGAGGAAGGTGCGAGCGGTCTGGGCGAGAGACCAGTTGCGTGCTGCCCGCAGCTCGAGGATGGCCAACCGCGCCGTCGGCGGATAGTGGGGCCGCTTCTGGGCCTCGATCTGCTGCATCCGGGCATCCTTGATGCGGATCTCTTCACGCAGAAGGGAGATTTCGTTTTGGAGGCGCTCCATTTCCGCGCGGAGGCGGAGGCGAGGGTTGAGGCTCTGAGCGGCCCAGCCAAAGGCGGTGGTCAAGGCGAAGTTGGAAAGGGAGATGGCGTACACTGCTGCTGAGCGGATGCGGCGGGACCAGCCTCGAGGCAGCGGAAGGGGACGGGCGACACCGGGCATGGGCAGCCTCCCGAGGAGATGCAATGCCGATAGGGCGAACCATAGGATAACCCCTGGCCGGCGTGGATCTTCGGACTCGGGAGCCGGTCCACAAGATTCGCTGGATCATTACAGCGGACGCTGGCCCAGAGTTCCTGGTCCGAAGGGTGTGTGTAGACCGTGGTCGTCAACGGGCTCGCGTGCCTCGCGAACCGCTGCGCCAGGAACAGGTCCCTCGAGGTCCGGGGTCGCTGGTTACGTTCGGGTACGACTGGGCGTAGAATGCCCTCTGGAGGGAGAGCAGGGATTCAATTGCAACTTGACGTTCGCCTAGCCTGGATTTGATCCCCCACCATTCCACGGCAACCCGCTTCGCTGCTCTCAAATACGACGATGGGAGACGAGGCTAGGCCCTGCCCTTTCTGCAAGGGCTCGGGTCGCTGCCACAAGTGCGGTGGCACAGGGATGCGTATCATCCAGAAACGGGGACTGAGATTAACGCGCCCCGTTCCCTGCGCAGCCTGTGAAGGTTCTGGCCGGTGTGACCTGTGCCGCGGGACAGGATCGAAGGATCGGCGGAAGCCCGACAACGGGGAGGATGGAGGTAACCGCACCTGAGGCGGCTCTGAACGAGTGAGGAACTGGCGGCGGGCAATATACGGAGAGATGTGGCGACATGCAGTGGAGCCCGAGGTCGATTTTGAGTCTTTTTTCGAACGATTTGGCTATCGATCTGGGCACCGCCAACACCCTGGTCTACGTCCAGGGAAAGGGAATCGTGGTCTGCGAGCCCTCCATCATCGCCGTAAATCAGAAGACGGGGAAGGTAGAGGCGGTCGGCAAAGAGGCGAAGGAGATGCTCGGAAGAACGCCAGGGAACATCATCGCCATCCGTCCCATGAAGGACGGTGTCATCGCCGACTTCGAGCACACCGAGAAGATGCTGGATTATTTCATCAAGAAGGCCCACAACCGCTCGATGGGAGTGCGTCCCCGGATCGTCATCGGGGTGCCGTCGGAAATCACGCAGGTGGAAGAGCGGGCTGTCAAGGACTGTGCCTACCGGGCCAAAGCTTCCCAGGTTTACCTGGTGGAGCAGGCCATGATGGCGGCGTTGGGAGCCGGGCTCCCAGTCACCGAGCCCACCGGCAACATGGTGGTGGACATCGGCGGCGGCACCACCGATGTGGCTGTGATTTCCATGGCCAGCATCGTCTACAGCCGATCGGCCCGGATCGCCGGCAACAGGATGGACGAAGACATCGTCCAGTACATCAAGCGGAAGTACAACCTCCTGGTGGGAGAGAGGACGGCGGAAAAGATCAAGATCAACATCGGGTCCGCCTTTCCCCTGGACGAGGATCTCACGATGGAGGTCAAGGGGCGCGACCTACTGGAGGGGATCCCCAAGACCCTGGTGATTTCCGACGAAGAGATCCGGGAGGCCCTGTCCGAGACGGTCTCCAACATTATCGAGGCGGTGCGCATGGTGCTGGAGCAGACGCCGCCCGAGCTCTCGTCGGACATCGTGGACAAGGGGATCGTGCTCACGGGGGGCGGCTCGCTTCTGAAGAACCTGGACAAGCGGCTCCGGGAAGAGACGGGCCTGCCCGTTTCCGTGGCCGATGATCCCCTAACCGCCGTAGTGCTGGGCACGGGGAAAATGCTGAACGACTTCAATCTTCTCCGGAAGATTTCCATCAACTGAAGGCCGCAAGTAAAGGGGATCTGTGTATTCGAAGGCACACGAAAGCCCCAATACCCTCCACAGGCAAGAACGGCCAGACACAGGACTCAGCAAGGCGGCGGCCGGATTTGATCAAACATCTCCTGGCCGCTCGGGTGCGTGTAAATTGTGGTCGTCCGTGGCGAGACGTGCCGTGCGAACCGTTGCGCGAGGAACAACGTGCCCAAGGGGAAACGTACCCGCTGGTAACGGGCTCCACACGTAACCGATGCTAAGACCTCGTGCGGGCCGCAGTACCGACCCTCTCCAGTCTTTTCTTGATTTCAACGTCAGTAAGGTCGGCGAGCTCAGGATAGAGCGTTCTGAAGTCGTCGGGATGGATCTCGGTCGGTTGAAGGAACCTGACCTCCTGCCATAGTTCAAGAGCGCGGATTTTGGCAAACTCTTGGGTGCGGTACTGGGCGGCAGTCATCAGGACCTCATTTCCTAGGTCATCCACCACGACCGCGATGTTGCCCCCAGCCTTGCCCGGTGTTGCACCTGGTATCTCTGACGCTGCCACATATCTGATGATCTTGTAGAGCACGGGGACCTCCTTGGCTAGCACGCTGACTTCCTGACATTCTCCCACATTTTCGGCTCCTTTCCGAAATGTGTGGAGCGAGCAACCTCCTTTCCGTTCAAGGATTTGTCCGATGGTTCCCCGGAGAGACCCTCCCACGCCGGGCAGGGGGCTTCGGAGAGGAGCCGGGAGCCGAGCAGCGTGTCCTGGGAGGGTCAGGCTACGCCGTCGGGGGCCCGGGGAGTTCCCCGGACCGAGCGGCATCGGAGAAACCTCCGTCCAACGCTATGTTCAACCCCGGGTGGCGCTTGAGCGCCTTCACTCTTCCGGAAGACGAGCCCTAAAACGAAACCGGGGCCCGGGAAGCGACCCCGGAACGGGTCCTGGGCCCCGGCCATTTGGTTTGGCGTGACGGCAGGCCATGGTGTTTCTTCTTAGGCCTGTCGTGGATCTGAAGTAATCAATGTCTACTCCGGTCGCGGGCACACTGTCAAAAGGATCGAGTCCGCGAGATCGCAAGGTTTTCAGGCTCTTGATCTAGAATGTGGGCGCGGTTCAGCATTTTCCACTTCCTTCCAACACGGCGTGAGGCGCAGAGCAAGTTGAGGAGAAGAGGCGCCGGAGCCTCTGAGGCGCTCCCTCCGGATCCTTATCGGGCACGGAGAGGTGTCAGGCCTGGGGGAGGCGGGGGTCCGGCAAGGGTGTGGACTGTAGACCGCCCTGCGGGGGCGAAGCAGGGAGGCCCTGTCCCATCCTCTTCATCCCGGTGATTTCGACGAGCACACCGTTCCAGCCGATCGGCGCGCCGGCCGGATGGCGCACCAGGACAGCCTCGTCCCGCATCCAGCGGATCTCGCCGCGGCGATCATAGAGGCGGTATTCCGCCCTGACGAAGCCCGTTGTCCGAACCGCCTCGTCCTCCAGGTCCTTGAGCCGGCTCACGTCGTCGGGGTGGATGATCTTCATGAAGAAATTGGGGTCGTCGCTCCATTCGCTCGCCGGGTAGCCGAGCATCGTCTCGATCTGCGGGCTCACGTAGATCGACTGGTACGGCGGCTCGACGTCGCAGATGTAAAGGATCGCGGGGATATGCTCCACCAGGCTCTTGAACCGGCCTTCCGTCTCCGCCAGCCGGTTCAGAAGACGCACGTTCTCGAGCGCCACCGATGCGAAGTTGGCGAAGTGCTGCGCCAGGCGCACCTCCTCCTTCTTCCAGGCGTGCGGCCGCCGCGTGACCAGGATCAGAAGCCCGAAGCTCTGGGACCCGCCGAGCAGCGGCAGGTAGGTCACTCCGCCGATCGACAGCGTCGTGTGCGCCTCGCTGTTCACCCGCGGATCGTCCGCAGCCCGATCGATGGAGATCGGCGTCCGGTGTAGTGGTCCATCGAGACTTGACGGTGCGTTTCGGTGAGATTCCGATCCTTGGCATGGGCAGCCTGCCGAGGAGAAGCAGCGCCGATGGGGCGGGCAAAAGGATAACCGCTGACCGGCGGCGATCTTCGAGGCCGGGTGCCGGTCCGCAAGATTCGTTGGACCATCACACGAGGCCGGATTTGCCATCGATCCGGTGGCGAGCGTCAGTGAC
>VBID01000168.1 GCA_005880615.1 Chloroflexota bacterium | reverse complement strand
GTATCCCGGCGGCGCCTGTCCCTGAATCGCGTGCAGTTCCTCGTCCTGGACGAGGGTGACGAGATGCTCGACGCGGGCTTCGCCCCGGACGTCGAGCGGATCATCCAGGGCTGCTACCAGCCGCAGATCGTCCTGGCCTCCGCGACCATGCCCAACTGGGTGACCCGGGTGATCGAGCGCCACCTCGAAAATCCAGAGCGGATACAGGTGGCTGCCGAGGAAGAGGCAGACCTGGAACACGGCCTGGTCCGCGTCCCCCGGCTGGACAAGCTGCAGACCCTGAGCCGGCTGCTACGCAGTCATCGCGGATCGGTCATCGTCTTCGGCCGGACCAAATACGGAGTGCGCAAGCTGAACCACGATTTGCGAAAGGCCGGGCATGACAGCGCCGACCTGCACGGCGACCTCACCCAGGGAGCCCGTGACCGCGCCATGGACAACTTCCGAGCGCTGCGGACGCACGTGCTGGTGGCGACCAACGTGGCGGCCCGCGGTCTCGACATCAGCCACGTCGACCTGGTTGTCAACTACGACCTGCCCGATTCGCCGGACTGGCTGACGCATCGGGTCGGGCGCACCGCCCGGATGGGGGCCAAGGGACGCGCCTTGACGTTCCTCACCCCGGAAGACGACAAGAAATGGCGGACGCTGCGTCAGCAGGGCGCACCGGCGCTGCCTGAAGTCGACATCGCGCGCCTCGTATCGGCCGGTGATTGGCGTTACGTGGCAGCGTCCCTGGTTGAACCCGCTCCCCAGTCGGCCCGTCGCGCCGAGCCGAGGCCGGGAGCCTGGCCGCGCCGCCGGCGTCGTGGCGGGCGGGGCCGGCGACCGGGGTCGACGACACCACGCGCCGCGTCTGCCAGCGCCTAAGCGGAAGGATTATCGGACGAGGGCGACCGCCTCGCGCAGCGCATTGCGGCGCAGGCGGAGCCGCCGTTCTTCGCCGTGCATCTCGAAGACGCTGAACTTAATGCCGGCCAGACGCCCGGCCAGGTCGCGGTAGGCGCGATCCAGGCCCTCACGGTCCAGGCGTAAGCCGAGGGTCCGGTAGAGGCCGGCGGCCAGCCGAAGCAGAGCCGGGTCGTCGTCGCCCTCCCCGGCCGGCTCCTCGGCCAGGTCCAGCCCCCGCTCGATTACGGGGAACTCAAAAAAGCCGATCCGCCGATCTTCCACCTCGGCCCCCTTGGCCGTCAGTTGCTCCTCCACGGCGAGCCCGGCCAGGTTGGCCCCTCGCTGCCCGTCCAGTGTCATTGCCGTGTCCCGCAGCTCGGCCGCCAGGTCAGCGACCTCGCGCCGAAGGTCCTCCAGCCGCTGCCAGGCGTGCCAGCCGCGGAGCCGGAAGGCCTCCAGGTTGACCCCGGCGGCCACGTACTCTTCCAAGAGCTGGGAACCGCCATCCTCGCCGCTGGCGGCCAGCACCGCCTCCAGGCCTAGGCGGTCGACCTCGCGCCAGAGTTGCGCCGGAGCCGCCACCAGGGTCACAGGCATGTCCGCCTGAGCATGCCACAGCTCGGGACACGGCCGGCAATTCATCGGGATTTACCGTTCGTTGACTTGCTCGCCCGGGCTTGATACCGTGAAGGCGGCTCGCTCGGGACGCGAGGAACTCAAGGAGGAGGAAGCATGATCCAATCGTTGGTGCGTTCGTGTGCCCGCCGGATGGCCCCTGTGGCCGTCGGCGTGATGACCCTGGCCGGCACGGTGATCGCCGGCGGACAGCCGGCGGCTCAGGCCATCGTGTTCCATCCAGTCTGGAACGACATCGAGTTTGTGTCGGCCGGGGTGACGCCCCCGACCCAGTTACAGTGCAATGCCATCAGCCGGCGCTGCTTCAACCCGACTGCGGAGCAAAATTCCTATAACCTGACCCCGCTCCTTACCGCAAATCATCAGGGCCAGGGCCAGACGATCATCATCGTCGACGCGTTCGGCAGTGAGACGATGCGGCACGACCTGAAGGTGTTTAACAATGCGTTCGGGCTACCCCACATGTGCGGCGAAGAGGGCACGGCCGCCGGCTGCACCGGCCCGACCTTCGACGAGTTCCAGCAGGGCAATACTTCCACCAACCCACAGCCCTGCTCGAACTGCACCGGCCAGGAGAACCGGGCCGCCTGGGCGATCGAGGTCGCCCTTGACGTCGAGTGGGCCCACTCTATGGCGCCCATGGCCAACATCCTGCTGGTGACCACGCCGACTGCCGAGACGCTCGGCGCCCAGGGATTCCCGGACTTCTTCAAGGCGGAGCAGGCCGTCATCGACGCGCACCGGGGTTCCGTGATTTCGCAGAGCTTCGCCTCCGCGGAGCAGGCGTTCAATAGCGGGACGGCAGCGCTGCAAAACCTGCGGTTCGCCTTCAAGGATGCGCAGGCCAACCACGTCACCGTGTTCGGTTCTTCCGGAGACAGCGGCACGGCGAACATCATCAAGACGCCGGTGAAGAATCCCACCCTGGTCCCGTTCCCGACAGTCGAGTGGCCGGCGTCGGACCCGCTGGTCACCGGCGTGGGCGGGACCTATGAATGCACCAACGCGGATACCGGCTTGACAATCGACAGCGTCTCGCCGCCGGCGGCGTGCCGGACCCATCCGGGTGTCCGTGAAGTCGGCTGGATCGGCTCTGGGGGCGGATTCAGCGCCGTCTTCGCCCGGCCAAGCTTCCAGGACGCGCTACCCGCAGGCAGCACGGCCATCGACGGAAGCACGCGAGGTGTGCCTGACATTGCGCTGCAGGCAAGCTCGCGCACCGGCGTGCTGATCTACATCACCAACCCTGGCTACTCCACCAACGTGCATGACACCGGGTGGTACGTGATCGGCGGTACCAGCTCCAGCTCGCCCCAGTGGGCGGGTTTGATCGCAGTCGCCAATGAGATGAACGGCGGGAAGCAGCTCGGGTACATCAACCCAGCGCTCTATGCCATCGCCTCCAACTCGGCGATGTACGCGGCCGACTTCTACGACGTGACCACCGGCAACAACACGCAGCCTGGGACCGGCATTGCTGGCTTCCCGGCGACGACCGGTTGGGACCCGGTCACGGGACTGGGGACGCCAAACGCGGCCAATCTGCTACCCGACCTGATCAACTACGTCAACACTCACTAAAGCTGACTGAGCGGAAACGGCCGGGCCACCAGCCCGGCCGTTTTTCGTTTGGTTCTTCCCCCTGGGTCGGGTAGGGAGGGGCGCACGTGTCACGATGGTGGCATTCATGCCTGAAAATTGGTTTGACTCCGCCTATCAGGGAACGCCTCCCTGGGATATCGGCCATCCCCAGCCTGAGATTGTCCGCTTGGACCAGGGCGGCCAGATCACGGGGTCCGTTCTCGATGTCGGGTGCGGGACGGGCGAACACGTCTTGTACCTGGCCGAACGAGGCCATGAAGTGATGGGCGTGGACAGCGCGCCGACGGCGATCAAGAAGGCGCGGGCCAAGGCCAAACAGCGCGGTGTCGAGGCGACCTTCGTGCTGGGCGATGCCCTGAACCTCTCGATCCCGAACCACCACTTCGACACCGTCATCGACATCGGTCTGTTTCATGTGTTTTCGGACGAAGAGCGGCCCCGCTTCCGGGAGAGCCTCGAGCGAGTCCTGCGGCCAGGCGGCACCTATTTCATGATGTGCTTCAGCGAAAAGGAACCCGGCGACTTGGGGCCCCGGCGCGTCACCCAGGCCGAGATTCGGTCAGTCTTCAAAGACGGCTGGCGCGCCAACTACATCGAGCCGTCGACCATCGAGACCATCGGTGGCCATGCGCAGGCCTGGCTCGCCTCCTTGACGTTCGGTCGATAGTTCAGACGGATTAGGCGGACTTTGCGTCGCTGACGGGCGGGCCGATGAACCGGGCGACCATGGTGACCAGCTCTTCGATCTCGTACGGCTTGGTCAGACATTCGTCGCAGCCGGCCTCGAGGGCAGATTCGCGGTCGCCCACCATGGCGTGGGCCGTGGTGGCGATGATGGGGATCGAGGCTAGGTGCGGCGTCGCCTTCAGCGTCCGGGTGGCGTCCCAGCCGTTGATTTCCGGCAGGGAGAGGTCCATCAGGATCAGCGTGGGCCGCAACCGATCGGCCATATCGATCCCTTCCCGCCCGTTGCCAGCGACCTCGCAGTGATATCCGCGAGATCCGAGCACCTTCAGCGCCATGCGCTGCATCATGGGGTCGTCCTCGACCACCAGGATGACCTGGTTCATGCTGCCTTGCCCTCCTCCATATCCCCGGCGA
>VBID01000167.1 GCA_005880615.1 Chloroflexota bacterium | reverse complement strand
GGAATCCATGAAACTTCATCGGCGCTCGTTCCTGATCGCCGCCGGGCTTGCGGCAGGCGCTGCGCTGCTTCGGCCGGCGCGGGCGGCGGCGCAAGGACGGGAGTTGCTGGTCCAGCCGCCCGAGATTCGCGGCGAAAACGGGGTACTCAACGCCGCGCTCACGGCGGCTGCAGGGCGCGTGCAGCTGGGCGATTATGCATTCCCCGGGCTTCTCTACAACGACTCCTATTTGCCGCCGCTGCTTAGGGTGCGACTTGGCGACAGCATGCGGATCACCTTCAGGAATGCCCTACGCGATGATCCTTCAAACCTGCATTACCATGGCATGAGCGTTTCGCCGCAGGGAAAGAGCGACAACGTGTTCGTCCACGTCCATCCGGGCGGCCAGTTCGAATACGCGGTACGCATCCCGGCCGCCGGCCGGCAGGGCCCGGGGCTGTTCTGGTATCACCCGCACCTGCATGGCGTCGTCGAGAAGCAGATCCTGGGCGGAATGTCAGGCGGCCTCGTGGTCGACGGATCGGAGCGGCTTTTCCCCGTGCTGAAAGGCCTGCCGGAACGGTTCTTTCTCTTCAAGCACGCAGAGCTGGGCGAGGCCGAAATCATCTCGATCAATGGCCAGGTCGACCCGGTGGTGCCGATCCGGCCCGGAGAGATGCAGTTCTGGCGCATCGGCAACATCGGCGCCACGGCGTTTCTCAAGTTCCGCATTGAAGGCATGCCTCTTTACGTCCTCGCCACCGATGGCCACCCGCTATCGCGCCCGCGCAAGGTGCCAGAGCTTTTCCTCGGACCGGGCGAACGGGTCGACGCGATCGCGATCGGACCGCAATCCGGCGAATACGCGATGAGCACCATTCCATTCCAGAACGAAGCCTGGAAAAAACCGCAGGCGAGCCGACAGCTCGCGACACGCGTGTCTGCCGGATCCGGCGCCTCGAGCGTACACGCGGAAACCAAAATTCTGGACCAGCGCGTCGTAGACGCGGCGTGGATCGACGAAGTGCGCTCGGTCCCGATCGCTCGCCGCCGGAAGCTGACCTATTCGAGCACAGCCGACCGAAAGGTGTTCATGATCGACGGACGCGTCATGGAAGAGGACCGCGTCGACCAGACGGTCAGGCTCGGCGACACCGAGGAATGGACCATCGTCAACACGGATCAGCAATATCACAGCTTCCATATTCATCAGACCGCGTTCCTGGTCACCGAGGTCAATGGCGTGCGCCAGAACGAGGATAGCCTGCGGGATACCTTCTCGCTGCCCCCGGCCACCGAAGCGGGGCCGGGCGTATTGAAAGTCGTCATCCCCTTCACCGATCCGGTGATCGTCGGCCGCTTCGTCTATCACTGCCACGCCGTCGACCACGAGGACAAGGGCATGATGGGCGTCATCGAGGTCGTCGCCCCGTAAGGCCGTAAGGCTTCACATGCCGCTCTTGACGCCCCATTTGACGAGCAGCCAGTTCGCCGGATAAGTCGTGGCGAAACCGGCGATCATTCCAATCTGCATCATGAACCAGAATGCGATTGAGCTTGGCGCGGCCGCCTCGTGCAGCAGCCAAAATCGCGACCGCCATCCAGCCGAACATGCCCACCTCGAACGCGACGAGCGAAAGGGTATCGGCCTTGACCGCTTCCCAGAGCGCAGTGGCCGGAGAAATGTCTCGCATCGCCCGGATCGGGATGTACTGGAAGGCGATGCCGAATAGATAGGCGAGCGCGAACTCGATTGCAAAATTCGGGCCGAAGAGCGCGACGGCGACAATGTCCCCGATCACGCACCCGGCGCCGCAGTGAGTCGCGGAAAGCAAGACGCTTTTCCATCGTGCCTCTTGCGCCGCTGCATGGTGCGCATGCGTGACCAGCGGGCGGCCTACGGCACGATAAAGCCAGCCGCCGATCACCGGAAAATACAATCCCGTGACCGGCCATACCACACTCATGATTTGCATGCCCTGCGGGTGGCTTCTCTCGTCAGCCGCAATGACGAGCGCCGTCAATACGCCGAGGCTGATGGCGATCCAGGAAACCGTTTGCAGCACGTGATAATCGATGTTTAGCGCGGAGCCCTGGCCGCCGCGTCCATGATGACCGCAGCGACCTCCTTCGGCTTCGACAGCATCGGCACGTGGCTCGTGTTCAATTCCGTGGTCGTCGCTCCCATGCGTTTCGCGAAGAAGCGCTCTTCATCGGGCGCGATGGCGCCGTCGAGTTTGGACACGATGTACCACGACGGCTTCGTCTTCCACGCGACGGTGGACACCTTGGTCCCGAACGCCGAAGCTTTAATTGGCCCCTGCGTGGCAGCGACTAGGCGCGCTTCAGCGACCGGCAGATCCGAGGCAAAATGTTTTACGACCGCGTCGGTAGACAGGCTCATGAAGCCCTGCTTGTCGATGATCGGAGCGGCTAACGCGGGCTGCGGCGCATAGCTCTTGCCGATATCACCGACCACCTCGCCCTCATCCGGTGCGAAGGCCGCCACATAGACGAGGCCGACCACCTTGGGATCCATCCCGGCTTCGGTAATGACGACGCCGCCCCAGGAATGGCCGACGAGAATGACTGGACCGTCCTGCGAAGCAAGCGCGCGGTTGGTCGCCGCGACGTCATCGGCAAATGAGGTCAACGGATTCTGCACCGCCGTGACGTTGTAGCCCTTGGCTTGCAGAATCGCGATTACCTTGGCCCAGCTCGAACCATCGGCGAAGGCGCCGTGGACCAGGACGATGTTCTTTACCGGCTTCATGATCTGCTTTCCTTTGCTGTGGTTGAAGAGCTTGTCGCCGCCTTTGGCAGCAACTGGCCTTGCAACACGAGACGCAGGGTCGCGAGCGCGATCAGTGCGACGACGATGTTGGCGCCGACAAAGAGGTACGGCGCGATCGCAGCGACGGCGCCGGTGGCGCCGCGCTCGATCATGTCAAGCGGTACGGCGGCAAGCGCGGTGGCGCCGAATGTGAAAGCCCAATAGGACGGGGCAAAGGGTTGTTGCCGGATCCAGGGCAGCAGACGCAGCAGCAGAAGCGCCTGGAGCACTCCGTACCCCAGCATGGCATACGCGAGCAGGTCGGGTGTACCGGTGGTGACGCTAAGATAGGCGACGCCTCCGACTACCGGCGGCGCGAGCTGGATGCCGAGGGTTGGCCGCAGCGGCGCAGGCATGCTCGCCAGCGTGTACAGCCGATGCAACAGCACCGATTCGATCGCCAGCCAGGAAAACAGCCCGGCGCCGAAGGCGAGCTGTCCCCAATCGCGGTGGCCGAGGGCAGCGGCGGCGGTTGCAGTGACGAAGGCGCCGGCAACGGTAGGCAGATAAAGGACCGGCGTCGTGGTGCCGGGATCGCGGCCGCCGCGCCACAGGATCCCCGTTCGCCAGACGGCGAAAGCGAGCGTGAAAGACGCGCCGACGGCGAACGCGATCTGCGCAGCAAGCCGCGAATAGGGAAGGGCGGCGATCGAGATGAGCATCGTGGCGACGCCGACGAGCCCCACGAAGCAGCACTGGACCGGATGCTCGAGCTCTCGAAGCGCCTCTTCGCGCGCGTAAATCCATTTGGCCGCGTAAAGAGCCAGCATGAGCGCCCAAACGATCCCGGCGACGAGCATCAAAGCTTCGCCGACGACGGACGGCAGCTGCCAGACCCGCGCCGCGACGCGCCATGCGCCGCCCAGGCCCGCTAGGCCCAGAACGATCCCGAAAAATGAGGCAGGCACGCAGATTTACTGGTTGTTCTCCAGCTCGAGCGCCGCCAGGTCGTGGTCGAACTGCAGCCTGCGTGCGCCCCAGGCGATGAACGAGAGGCACACGAACTCCGGCGCCACATCGATCTCGGCCCAATCTGCGTCTGGAATATGCCGCATGGTCAGCTCCTTCCTCAGAACGAGTGAATCATGCCCACTTTCGCCTGGAACTCTTGCCCGGTGATTTCAAAGCGGACGCAATTCCGATTGCACGTGTAACGACTGCGAAATGCGGCGCTAAGCGCTCCAGGCGAGCCTGTGCGAATGAACGTGAATCCGCGCCGAGTTCGAGGAACTGCTCGACCGTGGCAGGAGAGATCCAACACGGACCAGCAATCCCTGAACTCGTGCGTTTGCGTCTCAGAACGAGTGAATCATGCCCGCCCCGAAGCCGGTGGAGTCGGCGCCGCGCGACGGGTCCCGAAACAGGGTCGTCGACGTAATCGGCGCATTGCCGAACTCCTGGAACGCGTTCGACCCGTTCGTGATGCGCGTCGCCAGGGCATACAGCTGAGTGCGCTTCGACAGGCTGTACCCATAGCGCGCGGTGATCTGGTGCGCCTTGCTGTCCGGAAGATCCGAAAACCCCGCGCCGCTCAGCTTCTCGTCGCCTTTCCACCCATAGGCGAGGGCGACGCCGTGCGGCCCGGTCTCGTACTTGCCGACCACATACACGTTGTTGACCTTGCGCTCCAGCGCTCCCAGGCCATTGATGTCGTCGGCCCGGTACTGCAGGCGCTCA
>VBID01000166.1 GCA_005880615.1 Chloroflexota bacterium | reverse complement strand
TGTGCGGGGAGGCAATGGTGGACGACGTCCGGAAGCAGGGGGATGGCCCACGTCGCTCCGTGGTTCTGCGAGTACTGGACCCACTGCGCCGCGATGACGCCGCCGGCGCAGTTGGCCCAGCGAGCCGGGCTCCAGGTTGCGCAAGGCCCGACGCTCGGACACGTCTGATTCCCTGTCGTCCAATGCAGTCCCCCGTCGGTGGTTTTCTCCACGATCCAGATTTGGGTCGGACTGAGAGTAAAAGCCCGGATGTCCGAGCGGTAGAAAATCGCCTCCACCGTCGGCCCGACAACAGCGAACCCGCCAAAGTCGGCCATCGTCGATCCAGCGGGGACAGGTACGGTCTGCCAGTGGCGCCCGCCATCCAGGGTCTGGTACGCAGTCCGGGAGAACGGCGGGGGCACCTGGCCGCGCCGGACCACGTCAAACGACGCGTAGGCCACGGACTGATGCCCTGGATCGACGATTCCTTGATCACACACCGGGCTTGAGAACGGTTGGGGGTTTGGCCCGAGCGCCACGATGGGGTAATCGGTCGCCAGCGACGCGGCCACGGCGGCCTGGACCGAGACGTCACTCCAGGAGACTCCGCCATCCGTGGACGAACGGATCGCGCCGGGAGCGCAAAAGGACAACCGATCAGGGGCCCCAGGGTCTGGCGCCAGCGGCGCCAGCCCGTCGGACTGTTGGAGGACGGGGTGCATCCTATCGAGCTGCGCCCAGGTTAGCCAGCTCTCGTCAGTGAAACGGATGGTCGGGATGACCTGGCGCATCGTGAGTACGTCCGTGTCGACGGTCAGGAATTCGTACGAAAGGCGGGGCGTAGGAAACCTCACCACGAGCTCTGCCATGTTGCGTTGTTGGTCGACCGCCATGATGAGACAGCCTTCGTGGCCCTGGATAAGCAGCATCTGAATCGGCGGGTTGGTGCCGAAAGGCTTCAGGACGTGGTTCGCGGCCAGGGAGCAGAGGAACGTGAGCGTGGGCGGCTTCAGCCCAGACGGTTGTGGGCCGGGACCGCTTCCGCGTGCACTAACCAGCAGGAAAGTGCCTGCGGTGATGAAGCGATGCGGATCCGATGGATCCAGTGACCAGCTCGCCGGCCGCGCAAGCTGAACCTGGAAGGTTTCGTCACACCAGGCCACCCAGTCGAATGGCGTCTGCGGCTGCCGCGGGCAAGTCCGCTCCGCAACAGGGCCAGTCGCCGTTGGCGTCGGTCGCGGACTTTGAACCGGCTTCGCGACTTGTGAAGCGCATGCGACGGTAAGTACCGCCAGGAGGACCGGGCCCAGCGACCGTGTCACGCCCAGCCTCCTCAGCGGCCGAAATCGGACCAGAGAACCCATCACCTGTAGAACGAAACCAGACGGTGAGTGTTACCACCCGACACCTCAGTCGGGGTTTTCACCTGCGACGCCACTCCTGAACGAATCACGCCGGCGCGTCAGCCGGGGCCGGGATTGTTGGCTGTGGCCGTGACGACTGCGGCATTCTGCGGCTGGGCGGTCGGGATGGTGCACGAGACCGTGGTCGTCGCGTTGTAGCCCACGTCGGGCTGGACCTGCACCTGGCAGCTGCCCAACGACATACGCGACACCGGGTCGGTCATGGTGAAGGTTACTGTCGACGGCGCCTGGGCTCCAGTGGGGCCGCCCAGGTTCTTGAGCAGCGCCGAGACCAGGCAAGTTGAGGTTGCCAAGGTGGAAGGCGCCGCCGAAGGGGATGGGAAGACCGACGGGGGAGGAGACACCGACGAGGAGGGGAGCGGCGACGGCGACACCGACGGGGACGGTGACGGCGAAAGACACTCCGAGGTGTCCACGGAAACCACCGTGTACAGCGGCGGCAATGCCGACAGGTTTGAGAAGTCGATGACCTCGGTCGGTGCCTTGATTACGATGTCTCGGTTGTAGGCTCCGTACGTGAGATCGGCTTCACCCAGGCCGTCGATGACAACGCCCTTCTTCATGTGCATGCGCAGCAGCGAATACGGTGGCGAAGACGCGATGAAGACGTCGGCTCGCGCGCCGGAGAGTTCGACCGCATCGACCCCGTCGACCGAGAGGTGGTCAGTGCGCGTCGACGAGGCCGATCCCAGGAACGTCGATCTGAAGGTGGCGCCGTCCGTGAGATCGGGAAGCCGGGGGAAGTTCGCGACCGGGCCGTTCCACCAGGAGTTGCCTTCAGCGCGGACCAGGTCTTGCGAGAGTGGATCGTTTCCCAGGTGCTGGGCGAGGAATTGCTGGCCGCGGAAGTATCCGTGGCCGCCCAGGACGATGGCCTCGATTTTCTGATCCGGGTCGGTCAGCACGATGTGCTCCGCTTTCCCCAGACGGGCGACCGCTCCGTCCTCCAGCGCCCGCTCGCCCGGCAGTCCGAGACCCAACGTCGGGTCGCACGATGTGAGGGCGAGGAGGCAGGCTGCGGTGGCTAGTATTCGGCTTGCCAAGGCGACTCGTGAGGATAACGGCTTGCCTACCATGATCGTTACCCGATTATGCTGACCGCCCACTTGCCGTCCTCGTGGTGGTTGAGCGTTCCCGCCAAGCCGGCCCGTCGCCGGGCGTCCATGCGCCGCGGTGTTCGCCTTTTGGGGCACGACTATCCGGTCCTCCTCCCGAGCCTCCGCGATCCACGGCTTCACGTGGCGGTGGCCCTGCTGACGCTGCAGGTGCTCGGCCAGACGGTCCTCGGCTTCCGCCTGTCCGTGGCCCAGATCCTGGCCTGCCTGGCCGCTGGCGCGCTGATCGAGTTCGCGGTGGGGTTCTTCAAGGACCGGGTCATCATGTGGCCGGCCAGCGGCTTGCTCACCGGCAACAGCACGGCCATCATCCTCCGCGTTCCCGGCACGTTCCATGGCCAGTGGTGGAGCACCCACGGAATCTGGATCTTCATTGGAGTCGTGGCCGTCTCGATGGCATCGAAGTACCTGATCCGCTGGCGGGGAAGGCACATCTTCAACCCGTCAAACCTGGGACTGGTTCTGGCCTTCATCACCCTGGGACCGCAGTACACCGAGCCGCAGGATCTCTGGTGGATCCCACTGGGGCCGTGGATCTACGTCACCTATGCCGTCCTGATCGTGGGCGGCCTGCTGATCGGCTTCGAGCTGAAGCTGCTTGGATTGGAGCTCGGTTACATGGCGGCGTTCGCCGCCAGCGCCGCCGTCGCCCTGACCGCGGTGCCGGATCACTGCATGGTCGCCAGCTGGCACGCCACGGCGATGTGCGGACGCGAGCTGTGGCAGATCCTGGTCACCTCGCCTGAGGTTCTGCTCTTCGCGTTCTTTATGGTGCCCGATCCGCGAACCGTGCCGGACGGCCAGGTGGGCCGACTTGTTTTCGGCGTCCTGGTCGGGGTGCTGTCCGTACTGCTGCTCGGTCCGACGACCCTCGAATTCTGGACCAAGACGGCCATCCTGGCGAGTCTGCTGTACGTGTGCGCCGGGCGGTTCGCGCTGGCGCGATTGTTAGCGCCGCTGGAGAAGGCCGGCAGGCCGCGTGCCGGCGTGCCCAGGCTGGCGTGGGCCGCCGCCGGGGTTGTCGGCATCATCGTGCTGCTGATGGCGGCCGTCCCGGTTTCGGCCCAGCTCTCGACGCATGCCCCCGCGCCGGCGCCCGAGCTGCCGGACGGACGGACCCCCCAGCTCGCGCTCACGGTCGGGGCGGGCCCGGCCGTGGCAACCTGGCTCTTCTCCAATGCCGGCTCCGCGCTGCCTCCCCCGACCAACTCAATTCCGGTCTCAGCCTCGACCCATGTCTGGGTGCTTCCGCCGATTCCGTCGGTGACCATCCCGTCGAACGTGATGGCTTTCGACTCTTCGATGACGCAGGAGCAGGCCGACCGGTGGGCGCACGACGTGGTACTCGACCTGATGATCGAGTCCGAAGCCCGCCGAGCGCATGACCTGAAGCTGGCGGAAGACGGCGCCAGCGGCGACGGTCTCACGGAATTCAGCGATGTCATCGGCCAGGATATTTCGGCGGGCAGGCAGATCCAGAAGACCTACAGCTTCGACTCCGTCCAGCTGACCCTGTTTCTCCCGAAGTTCAGCACCCAGGCGCCCCGACTGATTGGCGTGACGCTGCATGGCACCACCACATTGATCACGCTTGACGCATCCGGCAATGCGCTGACGCAGCAGACGCTGCCCTACGCCAAGAGCTGGGGTCTCAGTAGCGGGAACGGCGGGACCCTCAACCACGACGTGATCATCAACAACTTCACCGACTTGACGCCGGCTTAATCCGCTCCCCACCTGTCCGCCGCAGAAGACTACCGCCCTGTCGGCACCCTATGCAGGTGACGGATTGAGGGAGACGGGCGCATGGCCAGCGTGTCGCACCCACCCCGCTGCGAATGTCCACGTCCAGGTATCGTCAGTGGTTAGCGGCGCTGCGCCATTTTGCCAGCTGTCGCTGAAGGTGACCAGCTCACGACGACTCTGGTCAAAGGCGGGCGATAAGGAAAGGCTGGGTCCGGTGGTTAGGGGCCCAGCAACGCTCCACTGATCGCCGGTCAGCCTGTACACCGGGCGAGGCTGGCCAGGAAGGCCAGTGGAGTCGACTGCGAGAATGCCGAGATCACCGCCATCCACCAATACGGCTCTTGCCCCTGGTAAGTGGTCTGAGGTGAGGTTCCAGTCTTGCCCGTCCCAGCTCCAGATCTCGGTGCCGTTCTGGGTCTCACGCGAGGCGAGGATGCGATCACGACTGGAATCGAAGATCATATTGACGGGGGCAAAGGGCATCTTGTGCTGCGGCTGGACCTGGCGCCAGCCCTGGTCGTTCCTCAGCCATGTGTCTAGCGGAAAGGCATTCGGGTCGTCGATCCCCCAGTGAAATGCCGGAGGCATGGTGACCACGACCAGCTCGTGGCGACTGGGATCGTAGGCCATAGCCCCGCCATCGCTGGTGGCAACGATTGGGGCGTCGGGCAAGCGACTCCACTGCCCGCCGGCCCAGCTCCAGACCTCGGGCAAGAAAGCAAAAGCTGTCTGGCCAATGGTGCCCCCAAAGAGCAAGAAGCGCTTGTGCTCGGGATCATAGGCCGTGAGTTCTCGAGCGCGCGCTGTGGGCAGCTGGCCATCGCTGGGCGCCGGCACGTATGTCCAACATCGTCCATTCCAGGTCCACATGTCAGACACCTCCCTGATCGGCAGGGTCAGTGTTTGGCCTCCGTAGAGGAATACCTGCTGGGCTTGGGGATCGTAAAAGGTGACACCCAGCCAGCGGGCCTCCGGCACCGCGGCGCAAGAAGGCGATGCCG
This sequence comes from Chloroflexota bacterium, assembly GCA_005880615.1. Lineage (GTDB taxonomy): Bacteria > Chloroflexota > Dormibacteria > CF-121 > CF-121 > CF-121. The sequence goes on along the minus strand of VBID01000166.1, from coordinate 1,453 downwards.
TCGCGGAGGCCGATGCCGAGGGCGGTGGCGAAGAGTACAGGTGGGCGACAATTCTTGGGTTGCCGCCCCTCGCCAAGCCCGGAGCGTCAATTTGCCGACTTCCCAATGGGGAACTGAGCTTTACGGTCGTGATGTACTCGTGACCTTCAGTGGTGCAGCCGAACTGTGCGTTCGGATGTACCACCCGAGCAACCCCCAAGTAGACACTAAAGACGACCCGAGTCGAAGTCTCGGAAACGTCCACGCGCAGCGGGAAGCCCGTGCAGATGTTGCCCCCGGGGAAATAGAGCGTTACGGTACGGTCGTCCCTCCCCACCACAGCACCGTCCCAGACGGTGAAATCGGGAATGATCAACATCGGGCAAGGGACCACATATTGGCCGCCAAGAGTGACCCCCGCGACGGTGATCCTTTCCCCAGCAAAGAAGGGCGGCGGAGCCGGGTGTCGGCTGACGCATGCCACGGCTGCGGGATCGAGAACGTCTCGGGACCACGGCAACCGGTCCCACGGATCGCATGCGGGTAAGCAGGTCAGCACGAGGAGGGTCGCCGCCCACAAAGCTCGCCTGGGCATTAGCCGCAGACCACTAGCCACACCGCCAACCCAGCCTACACTTCGATATTTTCCGGTGCGCCCCCAGCCCTTGTGTGGGAAACGAAAGCGGCCCGAAAAAACGAACCGCAAATGGGCTGGAAAGAGAAGAAAAGTCCCGGGGCCGGAGTCGGACCGGCGACACCATGGTTTTCAATCTTCCGGGGCCTAGCGCTGCCCCACACCTATGGGATGCGACCGTAGCAGGTCAGTTATGGTGTCACTTGGGCGGTTTCGGCTTGCGCCCCTTCTTCAACCATTTGTCGAACTCCTCGCGGCTGATCTCCATGTCACCAACGAGACGGGCAACCGCTTGCGGCCAGAAGGACTTGGATGGATGGCAGTGAGCTCCGACCTTGGCTCCTTGCCGATTCGTGACCCGAAGCTGGCCGGAATCTTCGCCCTCAAGATTTGTACCAAACGCCTTGAGGAGGTTGACGAGGTCTCGGTACTTAAGCTCGGGAAAGGAACTCAGACAGGAATGAGCTCGACCGTTACGTGCCGGCTGTGGGCGGAACGGGCTTCTTCAAGGAGATCCGGGTACTTCTTGAGTAGCTGAACAAGGTTCCGGATTGCCTCGGCCTCGGTGTCGCCCTGGGCTGTGGTGCGAGCCTCAGGAGCAAAGGCGATCCAGCCCTTGCCGACGACTTCCTCCGTGGTGATAGCGATTTCCACTTCCTGAACCTCTTGACAAATTGTATACACCGTGACACGTAGAATGCTAGGGTCGAAGGGCGTGACGGTCTCGTAACGAGTGTCTCATTTGACCTCGCGCGGCTTCTCGAACAATGGGCGCAGCTGGCGCATGTCGTAGCAGGTACCGCTTGCCCACATACCGCCATTTGCGGAGGGGGTGGCTGG
>VBID01000108.1 GCA_005880615.1 Chloroflexota bacterium | reverse complement strand
CTCACGAACAACCTGCACCTGCTGCTGCCTCAGCCCGGCTGGCACGAGGCGCTGCGGGCGATGACGCGCGACACCGGAACGGTTCTCGCCATCGACGAGACCCACACGCACGTGGTAGGCCATGGCGGCGCGACCCGGCGGTTCGGCCTCGAGCCCGACATCGTCACGATCGGGAAATCGATCGCGGGCGGCGTGCCTCTCGGAGCCTACGGCCTGATCGAGTCGCTCGCCGAGGAGATCGACGTCAAGCGCAAGGGAGTTGCGGCGACGGGCGGCACGCTGTTCGGCAACCCGCTCTCGATGGCCGCCGCGCGCGCCACGCTGACGAGGGTGCTCACCCTGGAGGCCTATGATCACACCACGTCGCTCGGCGCCCGTCTGGCCGATGGGATTGAGGTCGCCATCCGCGACTCCGGCCTGCCGTGGACCGCGCAGCGGTTCGGTCCGCGCTCGGGCCACTGGTACGGCGCGGAACCGAGGACCGGTCAGCAGGCTCTGGCGCTCCGGGATAAGCTTCTCACGGTGACTCAGCGGATCTGGATGGCGAACCGCGGCGTGTGGGAGGCGCTGCCTGGCGCGGGGCCGACGATGGCGGTGGCGGCACGCGAGGCGGACGTGGACTTCTATCTCGATGCGTACGCCTCGTTCCTGCGCGCCGTGGCGGAATGAAAGCCCACGGCGCCGCGATGCTAGGAGCCTCGATTACGGATGTGAGCCGGCGGGCTCGTCCAGGCATTGGAGCGTGAGACCGCCGTGGCTCCACGCGGCCCCCGCCGCCATCGCCATCGAGACGAAGATCACGTCGCCGATCTCCGCGTCGCTCGCTCCGGCCTTGCGAGCCCGCCGGGCGTGCGCGTCGATGCACCACGGGCACTGGGTGATGTGGGCGATGCCGAGGGCGATCAGCTCCTTCATCTTCAACGGCAGCGCGCCATCGGTGAACACCTTGCTGTCGAAATCGAGGAACGCCCGGTACGTCTCGGGCGCGATCTCGCGCATGCGCTTGAACTGCTTCTTGGCGTCGACGCCGTGGAACATCATGGCCTGACCCTCCTTAAGCCTGAGGACCTGCGCGCCCAGGCATGGGCTCAAAACTGAAGATGTAGACGGCAGCCGAAAACCGTCACGGGGCCGCGCTCTTCTTTTCGGTCCAGGAAGCTGTCCCGCCCCGCGTAGGGAGCGTGGAAGCCTCCGTGTCCCTGGAGTTGGTACGTGAGCTGGCCGTGGACCGACCAGGCAGGTGCCGTCAAGTCGTTCTTCGTGGATGCGACCTCGGGAGAGCCGATCTCGAGGTCGTCCGGCGATGGGACGGCGAGGAGCAGGCCCGTCAGCGTGAGCAGGAAGAGCACGCGGCACCCTTTTCGGGAGGGCGGAGACTATCAGAGCGCTCCGTTCGGCGTCAAAGGGAGCGAGCGCATTGACTCCCCTGTGCTATAAATCCCATGCGAGCGCAGCGGTGCGTGGCGAGCGCGCGGCGGACGGCCGTGCCCCCCCCGCCCGCCGCTCTTCACCCCGTGGAGGTGCTGATGTCGAGCCGTCTTTCCGTTGCGCTCACCCTTCTCGCCGCGCTGGCCCTTGCGCTCGCGCCGCTCAAGGCGCTGCTTCATGGCACCGCCGAACTTCTGGGATTCCTGCGCGTCGCAGCCGCGGTGCTCGCAGGCTGGGGCCTCGCCCGCCAGGCCGCCTGGGGCCGCTGGCTCACGACGCTGCTGGCAGTATTGACGCTGTGGGCCGCCTGGCGTTCCCTGTCGCTCCCTCTCGGGGTGAGGGGCCTGGTGCCTGATTATCCGCTGTGGCGCGCGGGGCGGGTTCTCGGTGCGTTGCTCCTCGTCGGCGGGGCGGTGGCAGCGTGGGAGGCACGCGCGGCGCCGGAGCGCACGGTCTGATCGTTTCCTGGGGATGCGCGGACACCGCGGTCTCATCGCGCCTTCCGACGCCGGCGCCTTCGCCGGCGCTTCGTGCAGCCCGGGAGGTATCCAGTCATGGCCGGCCGGGAGTTCATCGATCTCTTCATCGACCCCAATCCAAACTGCCCCGAGGGATGCGACCAGCGGTTCCTGGCCATTTCAGCCCCGCGGTCGGTTCGCCTCGTCCAGTATTCGGGCGGCGGGGACGAGTCCGTATTGTGCGAGGTGGCGGGTTTCACGAGTCATGGCGGCGGCACGTTGTGTCTTGCCCGCGCGGTGATCGTGGAGGACTCCGGCGCGGGCGTCGCAACGCTTATCTACGGGGGCGATTGGGGGCTGCGCCTGACTCCGCGCGACGGTCGCCCTGCGTTCGGCGAGCCCTACCTCCTTCTGGACGAAGAGGCCGTGCTGGAGTAGCGCTTCAGCGCCTGCGTGAGACAGGCTCCTGGCCCGACAGTTTCGCTTGTTCCTGCATGCCTCTTCGCGTAGGCTAGCCCGCCATGACCCGAACGACGGCGGGCAACGGCGCTGTTCTCTTCATCTTCATCACCGTGCTCGTCGATTCCATCGGGTTCGGCCTCATCCTCCCCGTCCTTCCCGAGCTGATCATGCAGCTGACCGGCGAAGGCCTGAGCAGGGCCTCGATCTACGGCGGCTGGCTGTGGTTTGCCTATGCGGTGATGCAGTTCTTCTGCGCACCCGTGCTCGGCAACCTGAGCGACCGCTTCGGGCGCCGGCCCGTGATCCTCTTCTCGCTCTTCGCGCTCGGCCTCGATTACCTGATCATGGGCGTTGCGCCTACGATCGGATGGCTGTTCGTCGGGCGCACGGTCGCCGGCATCGCCGGCGCGTCCTACACCCCCGCTTACGCCTATCTCGCCGACATCAGCCCGCCCGAGAGGCGCGCGCAGAACTTCGGGCTCGTCGGTGCGGGCTTCGGCATGGGCTTCATCATCGGGCCGGCCGTCGGCGGGCTGCTCGGCCAGTTCGGTCCCCGCGCGCCCTTCTTCGCAGCCGCGGGTCTAGCGCTGTTGAATCTTGCTTTTGGCTGGTTCGTCCTGCCTGAATCGCTGGCGCCGGGATCGCGGCGCGCCTTCGATCTGAAGCGCGCCAACCCGCTGGGCACGCTCCTTCAGATGCGCAGGTACCCCTCCGTGGTCGGGCTGGCTGGGGCATTATTTCTATGGCAGGTTGGCCACCAGGTGCTCCCCAGCACCTGGGCGTTCTACACCATGCTCAAATTTCACTGGTCGGAGGCGGCGGTCGGGGCCTCGCTCGCCTTCGTCGGCATCATCATGGCTATCAGCACGGGCGGTCTGACACGCGTGCTCGTTCCGCGTCTCGGAGAGCGGCGCGCCGCGCTCGCCGGACTCCTGTCCGGCGCGGCCGCCTACCTGGGATACGCCCTCGCCACCCGGAGCTGGATGATGTACGTCGGGATGCTGGCGTGGTTCCTCGCCGGCCTCGTCCACCCGTCCATGAACGCGATCATGTCCCGGCAGATTCCCTCCGACGCGCAGGGCGAGCTGCAGGGCGGCATCGCCAGCCTTTACAGCATCAGCGCGATCGTTGGCCCGCCGCTCATGACGCAGCTCTTCGGGTACTTTTCGGCCGAAGCGGCGCCTCTCCATCTGCCCGGGGCCGCGTTCATCTGCGCGGCTCTCCTGGCGGCGGGAGGCACGCTCCTGTTCCTGCGAGCCATCCGGTCCGCGGTCACGCCCCCCGACGTGCCCGCGGTTTCCGGGGCC
>VBID01000107.1 GCA_005880615.1 Chloroflexota bacterium | reverse complement strand
CGCTTCTTCTGAGAGACCCACCCTCGCCAGTGGTGGGGTGGTGAAGACCACGCTGGGGATCCCGGCGTAGTTCGGCGTGCGGTGGTTACCCTCCAGGAGGTTCCCCGCCACGATGCCCCCCTGCATCCCGGCCACCGGTGTGAGAGGGAACCCGCCGCTGGCAACCGCGTCTCCGGCGGCATAGACCGCCGGGTTGCTCACGCTTTGCAAGTAGTCGGTTACGGAGACGCCATCCTTTTCGTATGCGACCCCCGCGACCTCCAGGTCGAGGTCGTCGATCTCCGGCACCCGCCCGGCGGCATGCACGACCAGGTCGGCTTCAAACGTCTGCTGCTGCCCAGCTGCCCCCGCATGCACCAAGAGGCGCGCGGCTTGACGCTCAATCGCCATGACCTGCGTCTGCGAGCGAACCGCGACGCCAAGTTCTTCGGTTGCCTGGAGCAGCGTGGCGACCAGGTCGGGGTCAAACTGCTTGAGCGGGCGGCTGCCGCGGTGTAGCACCTGAACCCTGGCGCCGGCGCGGGCCGCGATGTGGGCGAACTCGAAGCCGATGTAGCCACCACCGACGAACGCAATACTGCGCGGAAGCTCATCCAACTCCAGGAACTGGGTGCTGGTCGTCAGGTGCTCCTCGCCTGGAATCCCCAGGGGAGCGTGGCGCGCGCCGGTGGCGATGACCACCTGGCGACCGATGACCGTTTCGCCCTCGACCTGGACGCTCGTCCGATCGACGAAACGGGCACGGCCGTGCCGGGCGATGATCCCTGCCTGCGCAAAGCTTTGCTCGTTCTGCTCTGGTGCCGGGTCGGTGAAGGTGCGCTTAAACCGAATGAGATCCGGCCAGGTGATGGACAGCGCGGGCGCCGTGACGCCCTTGCCCTGCATCCGACGACTCCAATCCGCCAGCTCGGAAATGCCCACCAGCACTTTCTTGGGATCGCACCCGCGCAGCTGGCAGGTCCCACCGAAAGGACGGGAGTCGATGACGGCCACGCTCCGGCCGGCCTCACGGCAAGCGTACGCGACGGTCTGGGCGGCCGAGCCCGTTCCCAGCACAATCACATCAACGGTTGTGGTCACAGTCGCTCCTCCTGCTTGTTGCCGGTCGGCCGTCACTACTACCGAGGCCTGTCGGGTCGGCCTGACACGCTGGACTTCAAGTCATCAGTATACGGAAAACCGTATAATGTTGGCAATGCGTGTTCAGACGGTTGCTCGGCCCGACCGGCCCTCTCCGCTGGTCCAGCCAGTAGCCAGCGGCCCGGCCCTCCTGGCCAAGTTCTTCCGCGGGCTGGGGGATCCAACGCGGATTCGCATCCTGCAACTCCTCGTTGAGTCCGAGCGGACCGTCGGGGAACTGGTTCACCAGCTGGATAGCCTGCAGGGACGGGTCTCCAGCCATCTCGCCTGCCTACGCTGGTGCGGCTTCGTGACCAGCCGGCGGGAGGGCACGAACGTCTACTACCGCGTGACCGATACCCAGGTCCGGAAGCTGCTGGATGCCGGCGCCGATTTCCTGCAGGAGCATTGCGACGAGGTCAGCTTCTGCCAGCTGCTGGATCCGAAACAGCTTCCCAAACCCATGGGACCGAAACGGAGGACACGATGAAGACCAAGCACATGGGATGACATGCGAAGAGGGCGCCGCGTAACGCAGCCAGGAGGCAGGACCAGTGGCCGCGGCGGCGGTCAGATGTCACCATCCAAACAGCCGTCGGCTGGCATATGGTCCAGGTGATGGGGCTGAGTCACCGCGTCCGGCTGGGTACGGCGGGCGTGATCGCCGTCCTGGCGCTATCAGCCTGCGGCCCGGCGACCACGTCGATCGGCAGCTCGACTGCCGGGCCCGCGGCCACCACCTATGACGTCAACGGGATTCACCGCGTCTACGCCCAGCCGAAGCTGATCCAGGGCCACCCCTGGACGCTGTTCGTGGGCGGCCAGTTCTGTCCCTTCTGCGCCTCGATGCGATGGCCATTCGTGAAAGCGCTCAGCCGGTTCGGGACCTTCAGCGGCCTGGGCGAGATGCATAGCCGGGTTGGGGTGGACGGCTTCAATTTCGCCATTCCGACCTACGATTTCGTTCACATGACCTACAGCAGCCCCTATGTCACCCTCCGGACGGTAGAGATCGCGGACGTCAACGGCAACCCGCTCCAGCCACTGGACGATGATGAGACCGACCTGGTGAATCACCTCGACCCCGGCGGGGCCATTCCCTTCGTCTTCGTTGGCGGAACGTATGTGGCGCAGCTGCCCTACTCTCCCCTATTGCTGCAGGGCCGTTCCTACTCGCAGATCCTGGCCGAGGTGAATGCCGAGAACCCTGGACCCCTGGGGCAGGCGGTGAACACCGAGGCGGACGCGCTGACAGCGGCGCTGTGCACGACCGACGGCGCCCAGCCGGCGAGCGTGTGCGGGCAGCCCGCCATCCAGGCGCTGATCCACCGGCTGGCGCCGTGAGGCCCGGCCCAGCGCTGCGCGAGGTCTACCACCGGCCCGGCTACCTGGCCGCCGCCGTGATCCTGGCTCTCGTCAGCGCCACGCTCCTGGCCTGGAGCGGCCAGGTGGTGACGGTCTTTCCCCAGGGCGGTGTGTTCATCGACGCCGATGTCTGGACCGTCCTTGGTCTTCTTGGCGCGGCGGTGCTGCTGGGCGTGACCCTGCCCTTGCACTGGTTTGCCTGGCGCCGCTCAGCCGGGACGGCGGCGGCCCAGGGAATGGGCGTCCTGGGCACGGTCTTCAGCGTTGGCTCGCTCTCGTGTTGCGCGCCCCTGCTGGTGCCCGGTCTCTTGAGCCTGCTGGGCTTCAGCGGAGCCAGCCTGCTTTCGCTCAACCTTCGGCTGCACCAGTTCCGGCTCCCGCTCACGCTCACCGCCCTGGCTTTCCTGGCGGTGAGCTTTGCCATGGGAGTCGCCAATGTGAATCGCGCTTGCAACCTCCCGCGCCGCCGCCGGATGCCCGCCGCATGATCCCGCGGGTGGGTTCCCGCTGGATCGTGGCGCCGATTGCGATCCTGCTGGCGGCAAGGCGATGGGCCACCGGCGTGACCCTAGTGCACGACGAGGGTGGCCTGCATGCCCAACCCGCGGTGACCGTCGATCGGACAGAAGAACTGATACGTGCCGGGTCGCAGCGTGACCTGAAAACCCTCGGAATGGCCAGGCGGGTACGCGAAGTCCTTGGTATGAACGTCGATGCCGTTGCCCGTCAGCTCCAGGGCGTGACTGATCGTGCCGCTGTTCACGGCGGCCACGTTATAGGTCCCCTCGCCCAGGGTCAGGGCGTGCGGATCCAGCCTGTACTCGGACAGGTGGATGGTGACCGACTCGGGCGAGGCCGTCGAGCCCGGCACCGAACAGCCCGCCAGGATCAGCAGCAGGGCGGCGAGCACGGCGATCCCTGGGGGGCGAGGGACCACCGTGCAGAAAAGCCGGCGGCTACTGGACGACGAGATCGACCTTGTCAAAGATGTCGGGCATGAGGGGGGCGTGCTGGTTGTCGACCAGCAGCGCGAAGAACGAGTGGGTGCCCGGGGTGAGGCCCTCGGTGGATCCCTGGAAAGAATTGGAGCAGGCCATGCCGAGCATGGTGCCCATTCCCATCATCGGTCCACTCATGCTGTCCACGTTGACGTGCCAGTGACCGTAGCCGGCCAGGTCGGCCTTGCCGAACAGGTCGCAGGACGGATTGAAGTTGGAGATGGCGACCGTGATCGTGAAGGTCCCCGACACCTTGTCACCGGCGTGCGGCGTGAGGATCTTGATACTCGGCTTGGTCGCCGTCGAGGCGGCAATGGCCGGTAGTGGCTGGGCCGGCTGGTAGTTCAGCGTGATGCTCTGCTTCCCCTCCTCCACCTCCATGTGGTTGTTCATCGCCGGGAGGACGGTCAGCGTGTGCTGACCCGGGGCGACATTCTGCATGCTGACGGTGGCCTTCTCAGTGCAGTACATGTTGACCAGGGCATGGTCGAGCTCGATGTGGTAGTGGCCGACGCCGGCAACCACCGGCTTGCCGGCCTGCGCGCAGCTCAGGCGGAACCCGCTGAACGCGATCTGGACGTCAAGGCTGTTTCCGGTGACGGTGGCGCCGTCCTTTGGGGTGACGAATTTCGTGACCATGGGCCCCGATACTGCCGGGCTGGCGCTTGCCGGTGGCGATGTCGCCTGGCCGCCACCGCAGGCGACCAGCAGGAATGGAAGACCCAGGAAGACGATCGCCATAGGATTACGTGCACGGACCATGAATTTCACCCCCGGCTTGACTTGTCCCTCCTCAATACGCGGCGCGCCACCCGATTGGATTTGTGACCGACCAGCCGAGGCCCAATCCGTTTACGATCGGGACGGACTAGATGAGTGACGAGAGGCTCGAACGCCCGATCGTTGCGCTTCCGGCCATGCCTGGCGGCCTGGGCCCGCGTCGTCTGGCGGATGCCTCGGACGAGGAGGTGCTGACG
>VBID01000058.1 GCA_005880615.1 Chloroflexota bacterium | reverse complement strand
GCCCATCGTGGACGACGCCTTCGTTTTCGGGGGTATCGCCGCCGCCAACGCGCTGAGCGACGTGTACGCCATGGGCGGAACGCCCCTGCTGGCCATTAACCTGGCGGCCTTTCCCGCCAAAGAGCTTCCCCTGACCATCCTCTCCGACATCCTGCGGGGTGGCATGGAGAAGGCGCACGAAGCCGGGATCGATATCGTGGGCGGCCACAGCATCGACGACCCCGAGCCCAAATATGGGCTGGCGGTGATCGGCACCGTGCATCCGGACCGGGTCGTCCGCAACAGCACCGCGCGAGCCGGCGACCAGCTCCTCCTGACCAAGCCCATCGGGACCGGCATCATCTCGACGGCCATCAAGCACGGGGTGGCGCCGGCGGTGGCCGAAGCGGCCGCCATCGCCAGCATGCTGCAGCTCAACCAGGCTGCGGCGGCCGCCATGACGGCGGTTGGGGTATCGGCGGCCACCGACGTCACCGGGTTCGGGCTGTTGGGACACCTGCGCACCATGGCCCGCGCCTCGGGCGTGTCCGCCACGGTCCAGGCGGCGGCCGTGCCCGTGCTGCCGGGGGCCGAAGCCCTGGCCGATGCCGGCGAGGTGCCCGGCGGCACCCGCTCCAACGAGCGGTCGCTGCGCACGTCCGTGCAGTGGTCCGACGCCGTCCTCCCGCCTCGACGGATCCTGCTGTGCGACGCGCAGACCTCGGGCGGGCTGCTGATGGCGGTCCCCCCGTCGGCGCAGCCTCGGCTGGAGGCCGAACTGGCCGCCCGGGGCGTGGCCGCCTACCGGATCGGGGACCTTCACGATGGCCGGGCCGGGACGATCATCGTCCGATGACCAAACGGCGCGCGCCGGTAATGACCGTGTCGGCGGACCTGCGCTCGGCCACCGCCGCCGCCCTGGCACGCTGCCTTCCCGCCATCATCGAGCCCTGGCTGCAGCGGGTGGCCCGGCGCCCCGACTCGCGGACGTACCAAGAGGCCCGAGCCACCCTGCGCGGGCTCCTCGATTGGGCGGTCGACCGGGTGGCCGGAGCCGGGCCGGCCCTGCCGCCGCCGGACCGGCTGGCAGCCTTCGTCCAGATTCGGGGGCGCCAGGGGGTGGACCTGCCCACCATGTTCGACGACGTGCGCGCTCTGCGGGATGCGGCCTGGACCGCCCTGACGCCCGGGTTCCGCGCTGGCGCCCTGGACGCCGTGACCGCCGGCGCCTGGCTGAACGCCGCGTTCGATGATCTGCTGGCGGCGGTCATCCTGGTCGTCTACGCGCAGGAGACGCTGAGCCTGCGGGAAGCCGCGGCCACCGACTCGCTGACCGGGCTGACCAACCATCGGGCGTTTTTTGGGCGGTTGGAGGAGGAGCTGCGCCGGGCCGCCCGGATCGGCTACCCGGTCTCCCTCCTGCTGCTGGACCTGGACAACTTCAAGCAATACAACGACGAGCACGGCCATCCGGCCGGCGACCAGGTGCTGAGGCAGGTGGCGGAGGTCTTGATGACCCAGCGGCGGGTCACGGACACCTGCGCCCGGTATGGGGGCGAGGAGTTTGCCATGATCTTCCCCGGGACGCCGGCGGCCGACGTGGAGGCCATCGCCCAGAACATGGCTCACCGGCTCCGGCTGGGGACCGGGCTGGGGTTCAGCGCCGGGATTGCCACCTTTCCGGGGCACGCCAGCTCGCCACGCGACCTGGTGGAGGCGGCCGACGCCGCCCTCTACCGCGCCAAGGAGGAGGGCCGCGACCGGGTCCTGATCGCGTAGCGCACCCGTTTCCCGGGTGTGACCGAGCCGTGACATTGGGTCCAGCCTCAAGGCAGGGCCGCCATATGCCGTCAGCGCACCTCCGCGTATTAGATGGTGGAGATGCGTGCCACAACCCGCTTGCAATCGGCCGCCAGTCTCGATAATGGGCGACAGTGTCTGCCACGCCGAGCCCTGCGGCCGCTGACGACGACCTCTCGCTGGTCCGCCGGGTTCGAGCCGGGGACCAGGATGCCGCACGCCTCCTCTTCGACCGGTATTTCGACCGGATTTACAACTATGTCCATGCCCGGCTGGGCCGGGTGGCCGACGCGGAGGACGTGGCCATCGAAACCATGACCCGCACCCTCACCCGTCTGGATACCTTCGAGGACCAGGGCGTCGGGTTTACGGCCTGGATGTACCGGATTGCCCACAACGCCACCATCGACCACTACCGGCGCCAGAGCAAGATGACGATGGTGCCCCTGGAAGAGGCCAATCTGCCCCAGGGCGACGACCCGTCGGAACTGGCCGTCGAAAAGCTGCGCGACGAGGACCTGCGGGAGGCGATTCGGACCCTCACCGAGGACCAGCAGCAGGTTCTGATCCTCCGGTTCTTCCAGGACCTGACCGCCGCCCAGGTTGCCCAGGTGGTGGGCAAGTCCGTGGGCGCCGTCCAGGCCCTCCAGCACCGAGCGCTGGGCGCCCTGCAGCGGAGCCTGCAGTTGAGGAGCGCATCGTGAACACCGAGATGGACCGCTTCCAGCGGCTGGCCGAGCGGCTGCAAGGGCTGCCGGCGATCACTCCTGACGCGGCTACCCGGATCCGCGCCTGGAACCTGGTTTCGGCGCGCCTGGCCGGCGGGCCCGTGGCCGCTCCGGCTCGCCGCTGGCGGCCGTTCCGGCTGGCCACGGCGCTGGTGGCGGCCCTAGCGGTCCTCCTGGTTGGCAGTGCCGTCGCCTCTGCCCAGAGCCTGCCGAACTCGGCCCTGTACCCCATCAAGCGCCTTGACGAGGGTCTGCGGATGACGCTGACCCTGGGCGCCCCGGCGCGATTCGACTACCACCTGGAGCTGGCCCGGATCCGCCTGGCAGAGGCGCAGGCCATGGTCAACGCCGACCGGCTGGATCTGGCGGAGGCCGCCCTGGAAAGTTACGAGGCCGATCTGGCCGACGCTGCCGCCGAGGCGGAGCAAGCCGGGTCGCCCGCTGACCAGGCGCTGCTGGAGAACCGGCTGCAGGAAGCCATCCAGGTGCACGACGCCCAGCTGGCCAACCTGCAGGGCCAGGTGACGAACCCGGCTGCGGTGGCGGCCATCCAGGCGGCGCGGGACCGGGCCCTGAATACGACGCCACCGGCGTCGGACAAGCCCAAGACTCCCGCGCACAGCCCCAAGAGCTCGCCCTAAGTCTCCCTCCCCCTTGCGGGGAGGGGCAGGGGAGGGGGTCTCGACGCCTTGGCTCCCACTCTGGGGATCACCCACGGACCCGGCCCGACCGCTACCATTGCTAGCGGGCAGTTGACAACGAGTTCACAAAGCCTTTATCTAATTTCACCGTCCGTGCGCACCCAGGAGGGGAAAGGCGTGGAAGAGGCGACCTGGCCGCGGCCGGATTCTCATCCGGCGGCGACCCAGCATGTCCGGGAGATGGCCGCCAACCTGGTCCTGAGCCGGGCGCTGACCATCCTGGGGGGTGCTTGCGGGATGGTGGTCTATCGCGATGCCGGCGGACGCTGGAACAGTGATGGCTTGGGCCTGCCCGGGCAGCCCGACCGGCTGGAGGAGCTCACCCCGGTGTTCGAGGCCCTCCTGGAGTGGTCTCTGTATACGGAAAAGCCGGTGGTGGTGGGCGACCTGACCAAGAGTCCGTGGTCGCGGCACCTGATGCAGGGATCGGACCCGCCCACCGGGTCGGTGGCCGCCACCCCCATCGCCCAGCGGGGCACCATCTGGGGAGCAATCGCCGTGTACCGGGTGGACGCGGTGACCGAGTCCATGGAAGTCATGCGCCAGCTGACCGACGTGGCGACCGAGCCGCTCAGCGCCTTGGGCTCCGGCCGCCCCGAAGGCGTCGCCCCCCAGGCCTGAGCCGGCGACAGCGCCCAATATTAGACTCGAGAGGTGACGCCGGCCGAGGCCCTTCGCGAGCGGCTTGAGCTGTCCGTCTTCCGAGACCCGCTGTTTGCCCAGAACTGCTACGTCCTGCGCCGCCGGGACAGCCGGACCGCGCTGATCATTGATCCCGGGCTGCAATACCAGTCGGTCCTGGACCTGGTCGAACGGGACGGCCTGCAGGTGGACCGGATCCTGCTCACGCACGGCCACGTCGATCACCTGGCAGGCGTGCCATCGGTCCGGGAAGCCACCCGGGCCCCGGTGGGCATGCACCCGGCCGATCTCGCCATCGTGGACTTCCATCGCATGGCCGAGATGCCCTTCATCCCGCCCGGCTTTGCCCCGTTCGCGATCGACCTCCCGCTCGGAGCTGATGTGCAGATCCCGTTTGCGGATCTGGCCCTGCGCGTGCTGGAGACGCCGGGACACACGGAGGGATCGGTTTGCTTTGTGGTCGGCCTCGACTGCTTCAGCGGCGACACGCTGTTCGAGCGCAGCATTGGGCGCACCGACCTGCCCGGCGGCGACATGCAGAAGATCGTGTTCTCCATTCGAAACGTCCTGTACCAGCTCCCGCCGGAAACCCTGGTCTACCCCGGGCACGGCCCTCGGACCGAGATCAAGGCCGAGATGCTGCTCAACCCTTTCGTCCCCGCCTGAGCCCTGATGCGGATCGCCTCCCTCCTGCCCAGCGCCACCGAGATTGTCTGCGCCCTCGGATTGGAGGATCAGCTGGTAGCGGTGACCCACGAGTGCGACTTCCCCATCGGGGTGAAGCGCAAGCCGGTCGTCACCGCCAGCGTGCTGAGCCCGAAGGCCACCAGTGGCACGATCGATCGCCACATCCGGCGGCTGGTGCACGAGGGCAGCAGCATCTACCACCTGGACGCCGATCGCCTGGCAGCCCTGGACCCTGACCTGATCCTGACTCAGGAGCTGTGCCAGGTCTGCGCCGTGTCGTACCCGATTGTGGAGGCTGCCGCCCGACGGCTGGGCGGCTCGACCCAGCTTGTCTCCCTGGAGCCCGAATGCCTGTCAGATGTCTATGACCATGTGCAGCTGGTCGGCCGGCTGACGGGCAGCCCCGACGAGGCCGACCGGGTCGTCGCCGGTCTGCAACAGCGGGTGTCTGCGGTGACCCGCCTGGTCGCACAGCGGGAGCCCCGCCGAGTCCTGTGCCTGGAATGGATCGATCCGCTCTTTAGCAGTGGCCACTGGACCCCTGAGCTGGTCGCGCTGGCCGGCGGCCAGGACCTGTTGGGAAATCGTCGCCAGCCCGCGAGGGTGATCGCCTGGGACGAAGTCATTGCCGCCGCCCCGGACGTCCTCGTGGTGATGGCCTGCGGCTTCTCATTGGATCGCAGCCTGCATGAGATGCCGCTGCTGGAGCAGCGGCCCGGCTGGCAGGCGCTCCCCGCGGTCCGTTGCGGCGACGTCTACGTGGTGGACGCCAATGCCTACTTCAGCCGGCCGGGCCCGCGCCTGGTGGACAGTGTTGAGATCATGGCCGGCCTGCTCCATCCCGACCTGGTGACGAGAGCCGCCCCCGACGTCGCGCGCCGCTGGACCTGATCCAGCGCCAGTCAGCCCCCGTAAACGAAGCGCAAGATGAGGGCCGCCCCCACGATCAGGGCGACACCGCCACCCACGGTCAGCAGGATGAAGGCCAGGACCATACCGGCCATCCGGGCAAAGGCCAGGCGCAGTTCCTGCTCTGGAGTGTTCAATGTCGCGGCAACCGCTCCCGTTGGGCGGCGAAGCTCTCGGCAGTATGGGTCTTCGCCCAGTCCCGATAGGGGCCGCGCGCAGGTCCCAGGTCGGCATCCTTCCAGCCTGCGATCCGGGTAAACGCATCCTCCAGCAAGCGCTCCAGCGCAGGGTCCCCGTCGCGTCCGTAGTGCGCGCCGATCTTTTCCGAGTGGACACGTCGCGTCCGGGCATCGAAATCGTCCAGCCACCAGACGGCGCTGACGTCCAGGACGTGTCCCGTCGGCTCCCGGTAGCTGAGCACGATGGCCGCCTCGCCTCCCTGGCCGCGCGCGAAGCGGAGCTCCCAGGTGGGTTTCCCCTTTGGGTAGCGATCAACGCGGACATCGTGCCGTCTGGCGAAAGCCTCGACGGGGAGGGCGATCTGACGGAACGCCTCCAGCACTTTGTCGTCAACCGCGGGCATGGCTCGATTCAGAATACCCGCCCTCTCTAGGGTCTTCACTTTCCCCTCCCCCACGGGGAGGGGTAGGGGAGGGGGCAAATGGTTACGAGGTCCTCACTTTCCCCTCCCGGACCGGGGTCCCTTCGTGTAGTGTGCGAAGGCTCATGCCCCTCACCGCGCAGGAGATGCGCGAGTTGTTTCCGATCACCCAGCGCTATGCCTACCTGAACGCAGCGTCCATCGCGCCGCTGGCCGGACCGGTGCGGGCGGCCATCGATGTGTACCTGGGACGCCAGGGGGAAGAGCCCTTCGACGAGGCCCAGTGGTGGAAGCTGCGGGAGCAGGTGCGCGGCCTGGTCGGGCAGCTCCTGCGGGTCCGTCCCGAGACCTGCGCCTTCACCTACAGCACCACGGCCGGCCTATCGCTGGTGGCGGCCGGCCTGGACTGGCACCCGGGAGACAATGTGGTAGGGGTTCATGGCGAGTACCCGGCGAATATCTATCCCTGGATGGCGTTAGAGGATCGTGGAGTGGAATTTCGGCTGTATCAGCCGGTCGACGGCCGCGTCGATCCGGCCGGGCTGCTGGGCCGCTGCGACGGCCGGACCCGGCTGGTCGCCATCAGCTGGGTGCAGTTCTGGAATGGCTTTCGCAGCGATCTGGAGGCCATTGGCCGCGGCTGCCGCCAGCGCGACATCTTCCTGGTCGTCGATGGCGTGCAAGCGATCGGCGGACTGGACGTCGAAGTCGGCTCCCTCCCGCTGGACTTCCTGGCCGCCGGCGCCCAAAAGTGGTTGCTGGGCCCGATGGGGATCGGCGTGAGCTACGTGGGTCCGCGACTCTTCGAGCAGCTGCGCCCGTCCACCTTCGGAACCGAGAACGTGGTCAAGGACCACGAGTACTTTGACTACGACCTAACCCTCAAACCGACCGCCCGGCGCTTCGAAGACGGCTCCCCCAATCTGCCCGGCATCCTGGGCCTGGGAGCGGCCCTCAACCTGCTGGTGCGGGCCGGGCCGGCCCGGGTGGAGGCGCATGTCTTGCACCTGGCCCAGCTGCTGCGCGACGAGCTTCCCCGACGTGGGTACCAGCTGGTCGCCCCGGGCGTCAAGCCCGCCGAGCACTCCGGCATCGTGTCGTTTCGACATCCCCGGATGGTGCCCGATGAGGTGGATGCCCGGCTGCGCGATGCCCGGGTGATCCTCTCGCGCCGGGGAGACTTCCTGCGGGTATCGCCCCACTACTACAACAACGAGGACGACATCGATCGGCTGCTGGAGGCGTTGCCGGCATGAGCTGGTGGCAGAAGCTCAAGCGTGAACTGGGGCGCGAGTCGCAGCCGGTGGACACCGTCGTCCGCCTGATCGTCCTGGAGCGGTCCATTCGTGGTGGCGTGGCCCTCGTCCTGGGGATCGCCCTGCTGACCGGCAGCCGGCAGATAGCACACCTGGTTCGTGCCTGGGCTGCGGAACTCAACGAAAACCCCGGCCGCAACTTCTTCCGCCACCTCTTGACCCGCGCCCTCCAGGCGCTGGGCGTCCTTCCCCCACGGACGGTGGTCTTGATTGCGATCGGCGCCCTCGCGTTTGGCGCCCTGGAGCTGACCGAGGCCATCGGGCTGGCGCGCCGGCGGCGGTGGGCCGAGTACCTGACGGTGATCGCCGGCGGGTTGGGTATTCCCTTTGAGCTGCATGAGGTGATTACCCGGATCACCGTGCTCAAAGTTGGCATCCTGGCCGCCAACGTGGCCATCGTGATCTACCTGGCGGTCAAGAAGCGCCTCTTCGTGGGCGAGCGGCAGACTCCCCCTCCGCCTGGGGGAGCGGTAGGGCAGGCGGCGTCCGCTTAGCCCGGATCCGGGCTTAACCCTGCAGCGGGATCCCGACCCCGCTCACGCCGAGGGGCTCGGCATGCCGGGTCAGCATTCCGACCAGGAAACCGAGCACGCGGTCCGCCGACGGTCCGTCCTTGATGGTCGCCACCAGGGCCGGCGCCGGGGTAGCAAAGGTGCCCAGCGACTGGCGGCGGGCCGGGGTGGCTCCGGTGAAGGTCACCCGAATCTTGGCGTACCGATCGCCGGCGTGCACGAGGGCCAGCGGTTGGGCGGCGCGCACCTCCCAGGCCCGAATCTCGGTGTTCTTGATCCGTCGTTTCAGGGTCGTCAGAAAACGCTCGGGGGAACCCGTCGTGTAGATCGCGACTTGCATGGCCAGATGATACGGCCTGCAGCCGCGGGTGCGAGGCAACCCCGGATCCGGGCCGACCCCGAATCCACCGGATCGAGCTAGCATCTCGGGCGCGGATGCGGCCGATCCGGGCGTCGTCTCCTGCGCGCGCTCGGTCACGCATCGACGGATGCGCTCCCTCGCGTGCTCGTCGCCTCCTTCGGCTCGGCACGCCCCGCATCCCGAGCTGGGGCGCCCGACCGGTCGATCCGGGCTACGGGGTTTCGAAGAACCGCCGCTTCGCCGGCCGGGTCGGGGTAGCGGTGCCGGCATCCTCCGCGCCGGCCGGCAGTGGCCGCCGACGCTGCGCGCGCAGCGTGGCGCGGTTCTGCTGCCAGACCACCCAGATGCGTTGCACCGCGGTGAAGTTGGTGCCTACCGCCAGGATCACCAGCGCCAGCGTGAGCACCACATGGTGGCCCACGATGCCGTCGAGGAGCAGGCCGGCCACGATGATCACCACCCGCTCCGGCCTGGCCAGGATCCCGACCTCGCAGGTGAAGCCCAGGCTCTGCGCCCGGGCCCGCACGTAGCTGACCAGGAACGACCCGGCCAGCGCCAGCAGGATCAGAACTGGCTGCACCATCTGGTGCTGGCCCAGGAAAAACACCAGGAGGCCCAGGTAGACCAGACCCTCCGAGTAGCGGTCGACGGTGGAATCGAGGAAGGCGCCATACGGATACACCTTGCCCGAGGCTCGCGCCAGCGCCCCGTCAAAGATGTCGAAGAGGCCGGCGAACCACAGGATGAACCCGGCGATGGTCAGGTGGCCGACGGCCAGCGCGGCCGCCCCGGCCCCCGTGATCACCAGCCCGAAAAGGGTCAGCATGTTGGGGGTCAGCGGCGAGTCGCGAAAGACGCCCACCAGCCGTTCCGCCCACTTGCGCACCCAGGCCTGAAATTTCTGCGTAAACATCAGTTCGGACTCAGGGTGGGCTCGAGCTCGCGGGCCGGCGCCGGCGCCGCCCCGGCGGCCGCCTGGCGATAGACCTCCAACACCGCCCCGGTGACCCGCTCCCAGTCGTACTGGACGACCGTCCGCTGGCCGGCCTGCCCCATGTCCCGCCGGAGGGCCTCGTCCCTGATCAGCACCCGGAGGGCGCTGGCCAGCTGACCCTTGTCTTTGCGGTCGACCAGGATCCCTTCACGTCCGCTGTGCACCACCCACCGGAAGCCGTCGATGTTGGTGGCCACGATCGGCTTGCCGGCGGCCATGGCCTCCAGCAGGATCAGGCCGAAGCTCTCGTCCCCGGTGTTGGGGGCGCAGAAGACATCGCAGCTGGCGTAATAGCGGGGCAACTCGTCGGCCGAGACATAACCGGCCATGATCACATCCGGGAGCTGCTTGCGGGCCAGGAAGTTGGCATACCAGCGCCGCATCGGGCCGTCCCCCACGATCACCAGGCGCAACTGGGGAAAATCCTCTTTCAGTCTGGCAAACGCCCGCAGCAGGTAGCCCAGGCCCTTGCGGTACTCGAGCCGGCCGACGAACAGGATGTTTACCTTCCCGTCCCGCAGCTCGGAGAGCGGCGGCTGGTCGCGGAAGCGGGCCACGTCGATCCCGTTGGGTACGATCCGGTACTCGCCTGGGAAATAGTGCTGCACGAAGTCGCGGGCCGGAACGGACACCGCGATCCGGGCGTTGAGCCGCTTGACGTAGCGCTTCAGCAGCTGCTTGCCGTAGTAGTAGCCAACGTTGGAGCGGGCAAATGCGTGGAAGGTGCCCACCGTGGTGGCTTCCGAATACCGGAGGGCGGTCATAGGCAGCACCGGCATCAGCGGCTCGTGGAGATGCACCACATCGAAGCCGCCGTCCCGCATGTACCGCTTGATCCGGTTGGTGAGCTGCAGGCTCACGCTGATGCGGGCCACCGAGCCGTGCATGGGGATGGGAAAGGGCCGCCCCACGCGGACGAAATCGGGGTGGGTCTCCGCGTACTCGCGGTCAGAGCAGGGCGCAAAAACCGTGGTATCGTGGCCCCGCCGGCGGAGCTCGGCCGCCAGGTGCCGCACGTGCTCGGTCACCCCGCCGGGGTGCGCGTAATCGTAGGCGGAGATCAGCGCGATCTTCATGGCTTCCCCATCCCGATCTAGTCGCCGGCGACGGCACGCACGGCCGACAGCCCGTGACGCATCCACATCCGGCCGATCCGGCGGAATTTCAGCTGGGCGATCCGCCGGTGGGTCACGAAGTCCCAGTACGTGCCATG
Organism: Chloroflexota bacterium; assembly: GCA_005880615.1. Classification (GTDB taxonomy): domain Bacteria; phylum Chloroflexota; class Dormibacteria; order CF-121; family CF-121; genus CF-121. The sequence continues at coordinate 4,610 of VBID01000058.1, read as the reverse complement.
AGCCTGCGTTTGGCTGCCCGCGATCGCGGTCTTGAGCTGGGCTGCGCTGGTTCCCGGGAAGGTCGTGTAGCCGGTCCCGATCCCCTCCAGGTGGTGGCTATCCGAGCAGCCGACTTCCGGCAAGTGAAACCGGCCGTCATTCAGCCGCTTGATCTTGGCGGCGCAGGTGCGACCCGCCACCGAGGGATTGAAGGTCTCCACCGCGTCGAAGTAGATCTCCGGAGAGGCGTGCTTCATGATGCCGTCGAAGGAGCGGAACCCGATGCTGCGAGTGAGCATCGAGAATGGGTGCACGGCAATGGCCAGACCGCCCTGCTCGTGGATTTGCCCGATGGTCCACTCCAGGGGCCGCCACATGGGCACCGGCTTCTCAATGTAGAGCGCCAGCAGATGTCCATGCAGGGTGGTCAGCTCGCTCCCCGGCAGCACGGCGAACTTGTACTCGTTGGCCATCTCCATGGCCTCGTAACTGCCGGTGAGGCGATCATGATCGGTGATGGCGATCACGTCCAGGTCGGTGCGGTCGCGAACATAGTCCAGCGTTTCCCGCACGGTGGCCGTGCCATCGTTGAGGGAGGTGTGCATGTGGAAGTCGGCTTTACCCACGCGAAGTCTCCTCCTTCAGTCTCCGACAGCGGCCTGCGCCGGCGGTGACGGTAGTGTGACGGTTGGCGAAACGCCCGTCACCGGCCAGATCGGCTCCAGCACGTGCCACTGGTCCGGGTATCGGGTGATATACCGTTCAAACGTGGCCAGGATCCGTTCCATGGCACCCTGCACGTCGGCTTCGTGGTCGTCGGTCGGGTGGAGGAAAAGGGGCGGTTCCCCGAACGCCAGGTAGCGGTCCTCGGCATCCCGGATGACGAAAGCGGGCAGGATCGGCGAGCCCGTCTTGAGCGCGATCTCGACCGGGCCCGTCGGAAAGGATGCAAGCCTCCCAAAGAAGCGGACCGGGCGGCCGGTGCGGAGGATGTCGCGGTCCATGGCCAGCACCACCATGCGCTTCTCCTTCAGCAGGCGCATGATGTCGCGGGCCCCGGTGCGGCTGAGCGGGATCACCCTGATCCCCATGCGAGACCGGCGGCGGGCGACGTGGTTGAAGAGTCGCCGCGGCTCGATTTGCTCCACCATGACCCCGATCTCGCCGTGCGCCGCCGCCCAGCTAGCCGCGGCCAGCTCCCAGGATCCCATGTGCACGCCGACCACGATGACGCCCTTGCCGTCCGCCGCCGCCAGGTCCAGATTCTCGGTCCCGGTAGCGCGCAGAAGTTTGGCCAACTTGCCCCGCTCCATGCGCGGGATCTTGAAGAAGTCGATCCAGGCTTTGGTCAGGTTCAGCCAGTTGCGCCAGGCGAGCTTGCGCAGTTCGGCCTGTCGCATGGTGGGGAACACGTAGCCGAGGTTGGCTTCCAGCGCCCGGCGCTGCCGGGCCAGCAGGGGAAACGCGATCGTGCTGATCACCACCCCGAGCGCGTACGCGACCCGGCGCGGCAGTCGGGCGATGATGCCTTCGATGAGGCGGAACCCGACATAGGTGATCATGGTGCGGTGTCCAGGATCGGCTCCAGCGGTGGCTGGGCGCTGGGCGCACGGCCGTCCCGCCACATCGGCAGGAAGACAAACCACTGGTCGGGGGTCCGGCGGATGATCCGTTCGAAGAACCTGGCCATGCGTTCGGTGGTCAGCTGGATGTCGCGGGCGTGGTCCCCAGTGCGGCTGACCTCCAGCGGCGCCTCCACCTCGGCCACGTACCGATTATCGGGCTCGCGACGCACCCACACCGGGACCAGCGGGGCTCCGGTCTTGAGGGCGATGGCCGCCGGGCCGGCCGGGAACGCCAGCGGCCGGCCAAAAAAGGTCACCGGCACGCCGTGCTCCCCGCGGTACAGGTCTGAGGCCAGCGCCACCACCTCGTTGCGAGCCAGGGCCCGGAGGATGGCGCGCACCGCGCCCGAGGAGGCGAGCGGGATCACGTGCATGCCAATCCGCTCCCGTGCCCGGATCACCACCTGGTTGAGTCCGTTGCCGGGAAGCTCTTCGGTGACGGCGTTGACCACGTAGCCGCGGACGGCGGCGGCCGCTGCCAGGATGTCCCAGTTCGACACGTGGGCCGTGACCGCAATCGCCCCCTTGCCCTGCGCCAGGGCGCGGTCGAGGTGCTCGACGCCGTCGGCCCGGACCAACGCCCGGATGGCCTTGGGCGAGAGCGAGTCCATCAGGATGAAGTCGGCGACCAGCTTGGCATAATTGCCGAAGGCGTGGCGCGCGGTTCGCTTGGTGCGGGGATGATCAGGGGGTAAGCCGAGGACCTGTCCGTAGTTCTGCAGCGCGATCCGCCGTCGGCGGGGCATGGCATAGAAGGCGCAGCGGCCCAGCAGCGCCGCCAGCGGGTACCGCACCGCCGGTGGAAGCACCCGGACGACCAAGTTTCCCAGCCGGAACGGGAGGGCGAGCGTCATCGACGAGGTGCGGGCTCGCGACGGGTCGAGGTTGGCTCGGCGGTCGCCACCGGGCGTTGAGCCAGTTCCCCGTTGACCGCCGTCCCGCTGATGAACTCCTCGGTCAGCCGCTGGGCGACGTTGTCGGTGTGCTGCACGGGCGGCGACTTCATGAAGTAGGAAGACGGGCCTTCCAGGGCGCCGGCCAGCTTCCGGTCGAGGGCCAGCTTGCAGCAGCGGACCGCATCGATCACCACGCCGGCCGAGTTGGGCGAGTCCCAGACTTCCAGCTTCAGCTCCATGTTGAGGGGAACGTCGCCGAAGGAGCGGCCCTCCAGCCGGATGTACGCCCACTTGCGGTCGCCCAGCCAGGGCACGTAGTCCGAGGGGCCGATGTGGATGTTGTCATCCGCGAGGGGCGTCGCCATCTGGGACTTGACGCTATTGGTCTTGGAGATCTTCTTGGAGGTGAGCCGCTCCCGCTCCAGCATGTTCAAGAAGTCGGTGTTGCCCCCGAAGTTGAGCTGGTAGGTGCGCTCCAGCTTGACGCCGCGGTCCTCGAACAGCCGGGTCAGGACGCGGTGCACGATGGTCGCTCCCACTTGGGACTTGATGTCGTCGCCGATGATGGGGATCCCGTGCTGCTCAAAGCGTCCCCGCCAGTACGGCTCGCGGGCCAGGAACACCGGCATGCAGTTCACGAAGGCGCACCCGGCATCGAGCACCTGCTCGGCGTACCACTTGACCGCCTCCTCGCTGCCGACCGGCAGGTAGTTGACGACCACATCGGTGCGGGTCGCCTTCAGGATGCCCACGATGTCCGCGGTCGGACCGGGGGCCTTGGTGATGATCTCGGAGAGGTATTTCCCCAGGCCGTCGTGGGTCATCCCCCGCTCGACCTTGACGCCCAGGTGGGGCACGTCGGCGAATTTCACCGTGTTGTTGTGGCCGCTGAAGATGGCGTCCGAGAGATCCTTGCCCACCTTCTCGCGGTCGATGTCGAAGGCGGCCGAGAATTCGATGTCGCGGATGTGGTAGCCGCCCAGGTCGACGTGCATGATGCCCGGGATGGGAGCCCCCGGTTTGGCGTCGCGGTAGTACTGCACGCCCTGGATCAGCGACGAGGCGCAGTTGCCGACGCCCAGGATGGCAACCCGGACCTTGCGCCGGGAGCGCCCGTCTGGGCGCGGTGCCCGCACTTTGCCGTTTTTTAGGACCATGCCATTTTTTGTGCTCATCGGTTACCCCTCGCTCCTTTGGTACAGCGTCCGCGGTTTCGGCCGCGGCGCGATCAATCCAGATAGTTCACGTTGGAAGGTCACGATCCCCTCCCGGTGGACCGAACACAGGACCAGCCGGCCCGACCGCCGGGTACGGACCAGGTGACCACGCCGCAGCATGCGCAGGTGCCAGCTCAGCCGCGGCTGGCTGACCCCCAGGCTGTCGGCCAGGTCCTGTACCGAGACCTCGCCAGCCCCCGCCAGGAACTCCAGGATCCGCAATCGGGTAAGGCTGGCCAGGCCCTGGAAGTGGGCCCGGAACTCACGCAGCGACGGCGGGGACGCCACGAGCATGGTGGACATATAACGGATTCTTTATGTGATTCTAGCATTACTTCTCCCTCCCCCTGCGGGGAGGGTCGGGGAGGGGGTCTCGGAGCGGCTGCTCAGCACACGTCCGGGCATTGCCGGGCGTACGGACATTCCTCTTTGAAGCGGCAGTTGTTGATGCCCCTGCACTCAATTCTCCCTCCCCCTTGCGGGGAGGGCCGGGGAGGGGGTCCTCGAGCGCCGGCTCAGCACACGCCCGGGCATTGCCGGGCGTAGGGACATTCCTCTTTGAAGCGGCAGTTGTTGATGCCCTTGCGTCCCCTGGCAAGGATCTCTTGAAGCTCGCGAATCTTCTTCAGGCTCTCGGTGTCTTCTTCCGCATCCAATGAACGACCTTTGCTGGGACGATGGCTGGGGCGGTGGACAGGATCGCGCAGCGGGCGGAACGCTGGCCACAGGATAGACCTGCATGCTCGGGGCGTCAAGCAATGCCTAGACTGGACCTATGCCCCCACGCAAGAATCCTGGAACGGCGACCGCGCAGCGAACCGGCTCAACCGGCTTCGCCAGCGTCGTCGGGCATGCTCACACCATTGCCGCCTTGCAGGGACAGCGGCGCCTA
>VBID01000057.1 GCA_005880615.1 Chloroflexota bacterium | reverse complement strand
ATGCTGGCGGTCCATGCCGGGGAGCTCCCCGTCCGGACCTTCGCCCTGATCGCCTTCGACGACATCGTCTGGTGGCTCCCGTTCGCCCTCTTCCTGCTCGAAGGCACGCAAGCCGGCGCGCGCCTGCGCGCCCTGGCTCCGCAGGCCTGCGCGGGGGTCAACCTGCTGGCCGCAGCCGCCCTGCTGCTGGTGCTCAGTCCCGGTCTCACGGTGGCGGCCCTCGCCCCTCGCGCCGCCTACGTCGTCGATCATCCGTTGGCGTGGCGGCTCGGCTGGGGCGTCTGGATCGCCGCCGCGCTGACCCTGGTCGCTTTCTACGGCTGGTGGGGTGCGCGGGTCCAAAACTCGAAGGTGGCGACCATCGCGGTCGGGATCGCGGTGGCGGGCATCGCCTGTGACGTCAGCGCCGAATCGCTGCTGATCGGCTGGCTCCCAGCCAATTTCGAAGCGACCACCCGCCTGGCCACCGTCCTTACCGGCGGAGCCGCAAACGGCCTCTACACCGTCGCCGGCATCGTCCTCACGCTGATCACGCCTTTTCGGTCCGCCGGATTTCGCGCCTGGACCTGGGCGGTCTGGGTGGCCGGCGTATTCCTGAGCGCGTTCGCGCTGGCCGGGTGGACCGTCGGGATCGCTCTCTCGACCGCCGTTCTCTTCATTCTCTTCTGCCCCTGGGCCTACGCCATGCGGTGGCGGGTCCGATAGACCGGCGGCTCATCGTCCTGGGCGCCGGGGGGTTCTTCGGTTCGGTGGCGACCGATCGCCTGCTGGCCGAGGGCTTCACACCGGTTCGAGCGTCGAGGCGTCCAGGGAACGTCGACCTTCAGATTGATGCCAATGACGCGGACTCCCTCCGATCCAGGCTGCACCCGGGCGACATCGTGGTCGATGCTGCCGGCCCGTTTCAGACCCGCACTACGGCCTTGGTCGAGGCGGCGACTGAGGTTGGTTTCGACGTGGTCGACCTGTCGGACAGCTTCGCCTACGCCGCCCGCATCCTGGCGATGCGGGATCGGATCGACCATACGGGCGCCCGCATCCTGACCAGCTGCAGTTCCATCTCGGCCGTGTCGGCTGCCCTCGTTCGGCTGAGCGGCGTGGCCGCACCCTCGCGAGTCTCGGTTTTTCTGGCCCCGGCAGCGAGGGCGACGGCGAACCCGGCGACGATTCGCTCGTTTCTCGCCTCCGTGGGTAGGCCGGTAACGGTGCGTCGCGATGCGCGGGTGGTGTCCCTGATTGGTTGGCGACTATCACGGCGGTTCGCGTGGCCCGGCCGCGGCACCCGTCGCGCGTTCCTGACCGAGAGTGCCGACGCCCTCTGGCTCCCGGGGATCTGGCCCTCGCTGCGAGACGTTGACTTCTGGGTGGACACCCAGATGCCCCTGGCGAACGTTATCCTGCAGGCTAGCGCACGCATTCCCGTCGGCCCGGCGGCGGTGCGAGCGCTCTCGGGGATGGGTGCCGCGCTGGCCAGGCGCCTCGGCGCGGCAGCCGGAGCGTTCGCGGTACAGGTGGAAGGCCGGGACGGTTCCGTGGTTGCGCGCATCCTGTGGGGGAACGCGCGGAGTTACTTGATCGCCGTCGCGCCCGCGGTCTTAGCTGTTCGGGCGCTGGCGGCGGGGCGGCTCGCGGAGACCGGGCTGGTCCCGGTCGACCGGCAGGTCGATCCGGAAGAGCTGATGACCTACCTGGCCGCGGCGGGAATCGAGGCCCGCTGACCCGCTTCCAGGTCTTTCACGATTGCCCCGTTCTGGATGACCAGCTGGACGTTGTTGGGGTCGGCAAAGACCTCGGGTTCTTTGATCGGATCGCCGGCCACTACGATCAGGTCGGCCCGCTTCCCTTCCTCTACGGTGCCCACCTCGCGCTCCAGCCGCATCAGCTCGGCGTTGGTGCGGGTTGCCGCGATGATGGCGTTCATGGCGCCCATCACCCTCGCCTGCAGCGCAATCTCACGGCCCTTGTGGGGTTGCATGCTGCCCAGCAGGTCGGAGCCGGAGGCGATGCGCAGCCCCTTCTCAAAGGCCAGCCCCAGCGCATCGTGGGCGCCGGCCAGCCCCCGCTTGATCTTGCGCAGGTTGTCCTCGCTCACGCCGTCGCCGGTCCCGTGGGCGGCGATCATCTCGTAGGTGATGATGGTCGGCACCAGGTACGCGTCGGCTGCCTCCCCCATCCGGTCGGCGGTTTCCTCGTCCATGAAGTTGCCATGCTCGACGGAGCGGACACCCGCCTTCAAGCAGTTCTGGATGGCGGCGGGCCCGTAGGCGTGAGCCAGGACATAGGTGCCCACCGCGCGCGCGGCGTCCACCGCGCCGGTCAGCTCCTCCACCGTGAACTGGGTGTGATCCAGCTCGTCCGAGGGCGACATCGCCCCGCCGCTGGCCATCACTTTGACCTGGTCCGCCCCGCGGCGCAGCACCTCCCGCGCCGCTCGGCGAACCTCGTCCGCACCGTCCGCCAGAAGCGCCTCGGTGGAAAGTCCAGGGTGCACCGGAACCGGTGTCCGCGACGTCCGCGCGCGCCAGTCGCCATGGCCGCCAGTCTGGGAGATGAAGGGTCCACTGATCAGCAGGCGTGGGCCGCGGATCAGCCCGAGGCGAACGGCCTCCTTGAAGCCCCAGTCCAGACCGCCCGCATCCCGGACGGTGGTGAACCCGGCCTGCAGGGTGGCCTCGATCTCGCGCGCGATCCGCAGGGCCAGGACGGCCGGCGGCAGCGCCGCATCCTGGAGCGGTGTCATTTCCACCGCGGCCAGGTGCACATGGGCATCGAGCAGGCCGGGCATAAGGGTGCGACCGCCGCAATCGACGACGCGGGCATCCCGCGGCAGGGCACTCGCGCCCGGCGAGCCGATGCGGGCGATGCGGCTGTCTTCCACGACGACGCGCATGTCCGACCTGGGGTCGCGCCCCGTGCAATCGAGAAGCGTCGCGTGCTCGAAGACCAGTGTCACCCGGTCATGATACGGTCGCCGCTAGGCCCGGGCTAGGCGGCTCGGGCCTGTCCCTCGCTCGACACCAGGTCGATACGGCTCAGCAACCAGTCCGGCGGCGGGCCATTCAGCTCGGCGTCGCAGCGGCCGCAGACGCCGGCGACGTCCACCTCGATAGGGGCACCGCATTGGGGGCAGGCGCCGGATGCCATGGATGGATGGCCGCTGGATGGCGATCGCTGGAAGACCCAATCCTCTGTCCAGGTGACCGGGACCCTGGACCCTCGCACCAGCGCACCGGTAGCCGCCGCGACATCGTAGTCGGCGGCGGCGAATGTGAGGCGAACCACGACCGTGTCAAACCGGGCGTCGCCGGCCGCGGCCACGATGGCGGCGTCACGAACCGCGAGGCCCTCCAGGACGTTGCGGCGGCCGTCGGCCTTGTAGGCGGCCAGGTCCTCCTTCTGCTGCTCCCAAATCACCGGCGCCATGACGCGGTGACTGAGACGCGGGTCCTGCTCGGTCCAGGCCCGGAGCACGACTGGGGCGGCGCGACGGGCATGCTCGATCAGCGCGTCCTGCCGGAAGGATGGGTCATGCTTGGCGATGGCCGCCAATCCCTGGAGGGCGGTCTGCGAATCGGCGGCGGGCGGGTCGGAGCCGCTCAGGGTCGCGCCATACCAGAGGCGGCCGAGCTGGGCCGGGGACTGCATGTCACCCGCCACCAACACCGCCGGCATGGCCTGCTGCGGGACCACCCACCAGCGCGGCAGCCGGGTCTGGAGGCGAGGCCACAGGTCGGAGAGGGCGTCGAGCAGGAGGTCGCGGAACGTCCAGAGCCCGGCCACCAGCACGGCCAGCCCGATGAAGCCCCCCAGGTAGGCGCGGCCGCAGGTGTCGATCGAATCGACCAGGCAGGACTCCCAGGAGGGCACGTCCCTATGACGGCTGGCCGGCCGGCCGCTTGCAGGCGTCCCGGTCTGTCAATAGTTGGCCGGGTGGTTGAAGAAGTTGAGCGGGATGCCAAGCATCGAGGCCACCCCCAGGCCGAGGCCGAACAGCACCAGTATGAAGAACAGCATCCAACGGACCATTGGTTGGCTCCCCATACAGCTCAACCCCGCTTATGGGCCAATCCCTGTGGAACCGTAAGGTGCGTTCGATCGGCGTATTGGGTGGTCGTGAATCCGACCGGTGGGATTTCAGCCTAGACGACTTTCTCGCTGGGAAGCGGTTCCACAAATTCCGTGCCCAGCCGAGCGGCGTCGTACCGCTTGCCGACCAGGTGGTGATAGGGGACCCCGGAGAAGAAGTGGTGGCTGCGGGTAGGGAGGTCCATGCCGGACCGCCACTCCTGGCGCTGCAGATCGATGTAGCCCTGCTCTTCCCGCTCGGCCATCGATTGCAGCAGCAGACTCAGTCCGTGACCCGTCGCGTGCTGGGCCCCCAGCGTGATGAAGATAAACTTGACGCCCATCTGGCCCAGCTCGGCGAAGCTGATCGGATTGGGATCCGCATACCACTTAAAGGAAGAGGACCAGTTGAAGGCGAAGCGCGCCTGTGGGAACCGCTTTCGGATCTCGCTGGTGAAGATCTGCAACGGCTGCCGGTCAGCGGTCGGGAACTCGCACCAGAGCAGGTCCGGCACGCCACTGTCCAGATAGGCCAGGCCGCGGGCGATGGCCAGGTCCAGCCCGCGGGCCGCCTCAGGGGCGTCGACGGCGCTCAGCCCATCGGTGCGGGCGATGACCACGAAGTCGGGATTGCCCAGGTCATCGGCCACCGCCCGGGCCATGCGTAGCTTGCCCAGCATCTCGTTCACCGAGATGAGCGCCTTGCCACCGATGTGGCCGCACCGCTTGGGGAGGACCTGGTCCTCCAGGTGAGCTGCGGCCACCCCGGCGTTGACATAAAGCTCGGTGGTGCGCTGGACGTTGAAGATGTTGCCGTAGCCGCCGTCCATGTCGACGATGACCGGCGGGATGTCCAGGTGTCGCGGAGGGATGCCCTTCTCGGGATCGCCCACCGCCATCGTCAGCTGGAACTTGCGCAGGGCGCTGACTGTCCGCCGGGCCGCGTCCGCGATCTCCACGCTGCTGTAGAGGTCCATGTCCGTCGACCCCAGGTGGCCGATGGCGAAGGAATAGCCGCTGAAGTACACGGCTTTGAAGCCGTAGTACATGACCAGCTGGGCCCCCATCGGGTCGTAGACGCCGGGGCCGAAGAGGTAGGGCTCGGTGTCCAGCAGCTGCCGCATCCGCGTGCTCGGATGGACGAACCGCGAGGCGGGGACCTGGAACCCCAGGGGGAGGAGAGGACTGTCGACCAGGTTTCGCCCGGCGCGGGCCGGGCCGTTCGGTTGCGCCTGGTCTGGACTAATCGTTGCCGTGGTCCCGCTCGCAGAAGTCCGGGCAGTTGCACTCGGCGGCCTCAGCGGCGGTTAGGAAGGCTCCTCGGTCGTCGGCTCTCTCCCGGGTTTCGGGAAATTCGGTGCGCATGCGAACACGCTATCAAGTTACGTACCATTGAGTCAAATACATAGATTCGATCAATACCATCAACTGGCTCTATGGGATGGAGTAGTCCGCACCCGGCGGTCGTGGCAGAAATGCACCGAGGCCGGCTGCAATTCCCGCAGCCGCCGCAGGGAGGCGTGGTAGGTGGGCACATCTTCCATGGTGCCGGGGGGCGGCTCACCGCCTTCGAACTGCTCGACGTCAAAGGCCGCATCGCCCACCATGACCACCGACCCGGCGGTAGTGTCGATCACGGTGCTCTGGTGACCCGGAGTATGTCCGGGCGTGGTGATCACTCGCACGCCGGGCCGGATCTCGGCCCCGCCATCGAGCAACTCATACCGGGCGCCCGCATAGTCCAGCCACTCGGCGATGGTGTAGTCGTGCTCCCTGATACGAGCGTGTTCTTGACGCTGGACGTAGACGGGCGCATGGGGGAAAACGCCGTTCTGGCCGCAGTGGTCGAAGTGCAGGTGCGAATTGATCACCCACTGGATGTCGCCGGGCTCCACGTCATGGCGGCGCAGGGCTTCCACGATCGGCACCATCACGGCGCGAAACTCCTTGATCAGCGAGACGTCCGTCCCATAGCCCGTGTCGACCAACCCAGCGCCGTCCGGGTGCTTGATGAGGAACCCGTGGACCGGGATTTCCAGCTTCAGATAAGGGAGCCACAGCTTTCCCAGGTGGAGCCGGACGATCGCCTCTTTGTCGATCACGACCCCGGTGGGTGTCACGCCGACCTCGCCAGGAGGAGCGTATGGCCGGTGTTTGCTTCTGGAATAAAGCGGGTCCACAACACCTCGAACCCGAGGTCGGCCAGCCAGGCGAGGGAGGTGGTGAGGTCCGGGTGGCTCCAGTACATCGGGGCGCCCAGGTAATCGTCGTCGATGCCGGTGGTCGCCATCGCGCCGATGGTGGCCAAGAAAAGACCACCGGGGCGGAGCCACCGCCGAATGCCCGCATACACCGTTCGATGCTCTGCCTGGGGAACATGAATGATGGCGTAGAAGGACACCACCGCATCGAAGCTGCCGCGGGGGAAATCAATGGCCGTCATGTCGGCGCACAGAAACTGGGCGCGGGGAACGAGACGGCGCGCTCGTTCGATCTGTAGCGGCGAGAAGTCCACCCCGGTGACCCGGAAGCGCTCGGCCAGCAGCTTGGTCGTGGGCAGCCCGCAGCCGCAACCGAGATCGAGCACCCGGGTGCTGGGGGTCAGGCGGGGGATGAGCTCTGCCAGCCAATCCGCATACCGGATGTCGAGCCCGGCTGGCCCACCGCCCTGATCGTCGCGGTAGGCGTCGGAAACGGTGTCGTAGCCGGCGCGCACGATTTCCTTGGGATCCACGCGGGCCCAGCTTAGCGCCGGACCCGTATCGACCGAGCGCGACGTGTGCCGCGGAATCGACCCTAGGTCGCAAGGCTGACGAGACCCCCTCCCTACCCTCCCCGCAAGGGGAGGGAGACTTACCATGGCGTGCGTGCCGATGCCCACCGACCTCCAGGCGCTCGCCGCGCTGCTCTCGAGCGCCGGGTTCATCGCGGCGGAGGAGGAGGCGGCCGAGCTCCTCGATAGCGCGGCCGGCGATGCCGTGCGTCTCGACTCGCTGGTCAGTCGTCGCCTCACGGGCGAGCCACTCGCCTGGATCATCGGGCGGGTCTCCTTCTGCGGACTGGAGATCCGCGTCGATCCCGGTGTGTACGTTCCACGCTGGCAGAGCGAGCCGCTCGCGCGTCGCGCCGTCGAGCGCCTGCCGGACACCGGGGCGGCGATCGATGTCTGCACCGGGACCGGCGCCATCGCCAAGACCGTGGCCACCGGCCGCCCCGGCGCGCGCGTGGTGGCATCCGACGTCGACGAACGTGCCGTGGCCTGCGCTGCCGCGAACGGCGTGGAAGTCTACCGCGGTGATCTGTTCGCCCCGCTGCCGCGTGCGCTCGAAGGACACATCGATGTCGTGGTGGGCGTGGTGCCGTATGTGCCGACCCCCGCGCTGCCGCTGCTGCAGCGCGACACCTTCGCGTTCGAGTCGCCGCTGTCCTACGACGGCGGCCGCGATGGCACCGACATCCTCCGGCGCGTTCTGCGGGACAGCCCCCGCTTTCTTCGGCGCGGCGGTGGGCTCCTGCTCGAGCTCGGCGGGCAGCAGGCCGACGCGCTTGGGGACGACCTGGCAGCCCTCGGCTACGTCGACGTCAGCGTCCTCCGGGACGAAGACGGCGACGTGCGCGGCATCGAGGCGTCGCTGGGAGAGCCGCGCTGACAGGCTCGGTGGCTATGCCTTGAGCAGAGGGATAGTGCCGAAATCGCCGCCCAGCAAATCCGAGGCGGGTGCCTTGAGATAGCCCTGCAAAACGGTGGCGTAGACGGCGCGGAAGTCCGTCGTGAACTGCAAGTTTCCGTTGTTCAGCGCCTTCAGGTTCGGGGTCTCCCCATAGAGCCCGCCCTTGACCGGTGCCCCCAGGACGAACATGGGAGCGGCGGTGCCATGGTCGGTTCCGCGGCTGCCGTTCTCCGTGACCCGGCGCCCGAATTCCGACCAGGTCATGATCAGGACGCGGTCGGCCAGCCCGTGGCCCTCCAGGTCCAGGAGAAAGGCGCCCAGGGCGGCGTCCAGGTCGGCCAGCAGCCTGTCGTGCACCGGCTTCTCATTGCTGTGGTTGTCGAAGCCGCCCAGGGTGACGTGCGCCACTCGCACGCCCAGCCCCGAGACCAAGGTCTCGGCAACCAGCCGGAGCGAGCTGGCGATGGGGCTCCTGTCGGGATAGGTGGCTTTGGGTTGGTACGCCTTGTCGGTGGCCTGCAGGGCCTTGGAGCTGGTTAGCGCCTCCGTCAGCGTGGTATCGAGAAGGGCGCCGTAGGGGGCCGGAGAGGTCTTGTGAAAGGCGCCGTAGAACTTCATCAGCGGGTTCTCGGCGTCGACCGGCGTGCCGTGCCCGCTCGACGGCAACGGCTGCAGCCGGAAACTCTGGATGTCCTGCAGGGCGGCGGTGGCGGTCTTCTGCGAGCGGAGCTCGGGCGCGATCAACGGACCCACGCTCAGCCCCTCCAGCGCGTGATTCGGGCTCTCGCCCACCTGGTCCAGGTAATTCAGGTAGCGGCCCAGCCAGCCGTCGCCGATGCCACCCTGCACGCTGGCCGTCTCCCAGATGGACATGGAGGCAAAATGCGACAGGTTCGGGCTCGGATAGCCGACCCCCTGCACGATGGCCAGCTGGCCGGCGTCGAAGCGTGCCTTCAGGTTCTTGAGATTCGGGTGCAGACCCAGCGACGCGGTGAGCGGCAGCGCGGTGGCGGCATCCACCCGCAGCGTCGGGCGGGCGTCGTGGTAGGCCCCATCCTGGGTGGGGATGACCGTGTTCAAGCCATCATTGCCGCCGGCCAGCTGGACCAGAACCAGGACCCGGTCGCTGATCGGTGCGTTCGGGGAGTCGGCCGCCGAGGCCGCCACCCCATTGGCGAAGACGGTGGGCACCGCGGAGCCGGCGAAGACCGGCAGCAGCCCCTGCTTCAGGAAGTCGCGGCGGCTGAACATGGTTCCATCCACTCCATTCAGTTGAGCTGAAATTCCGGAGTCGAAAGGGTCAGAGAGAGCAGGTCGGCGCTCGCGCCGGGATTGTCGTGCGCGAACTGGGTGAGCGTGTCGTGGGTGGTTGGCGACACGGTGCCGTCCACGAACGTCGCCAGCAACTGGTCCAGTGAGGCCGCGGACCCTGCTTTTTGGGCCAGAGCCGTGGCGAAGTTCACCCGGCTGAGCAGGGTCGAGCTGTTGATCCACGATGAGCCGGCCGGCCAGCCGGCGACGTTGGGCGGATAGAAGAGGACCTGGCCCATGGGCGCCATCGCCGTCGCGGCCTGGCGGAAGGCACCCCCACCCTGCCCTCCCCCTGAGGGGGAGGGAGAAGCGGGCCGACCACCGGAGGTCCAGGGAGAAGCGGCTCCACCGCTCAGTCCCCGCAGGGATTGCGCCACGAACTCGGCCGGGCTCTTCACCAGCGACCGGTACGCCTGCTCCGAGTAAAAGGCGTCCATGGCCAATATCTCGCTGACCACCGCCCGGATGCTGTAGCGGTTCTGCTGGAAGACGTCGGCCAGGTGGTGCACGATCGCCGGATCGGGATTGGGGTAGGCGAAGAAGCCGAAGAGGCGGGCGGTGAGCCGCTCGGCCGTCGCCCGCAGGGGCACCAGCATCTCGACAATATCGTCGCCGGTGAAATTGCCGGTCTTGCCCAGGAAGGTCTTCATGCCGTCGTCGTGGTAGCGGGCGACGAAGCTCGACGCGGTGGCGTTGCGCCGATCCTTGGGGGTGGTGTTCAGGGTCCAGCCGGTGAAGGCGCGGGCCGACTCGCGCACGTCGTCTTCGGTGTAGTGGCCGATCCCGGTGGTGAACAGCTCCATCAGCTCCCGGGCGTAGTTCTCGTTGGGCCGCCCCTTGCGGTTGGTCTCGGTGTCCAGGTAGAGCATCATGGCCGGGTCCTTGGACACCGCCTTGAGCAGGTCGTCGAAGTTGGCCAGGGCCATGGTGCGGAACAGCTGGTTCTGGATGAAGAGCGGCGCCGGGCCGACCTTGTCCAGTCCGCTGGTCAGCAGCCCGTGCCAGAAGAGGGTCATCCGCTCTTCCAGGGGCCGGGCGGTTTGCAGCATTCGCTGCAACCACCAGGCCTGGATGGTGCCCGCGCCCTTGCCGCCGGCCAGAGTGGCGGGGTCGATGCTGGGCAGGGCCGCCTCCAGCGCCTGGTTGGAGGTTGCCTGGTAGTTGAGCAGGGCGCTGGAGGCGCCGGTGACGCCCATCGCCGTGTACCGGTCCAGCTCCGCGGGGGTGGCGCCGAACCCAGCACGCCGCAGGAGGTGCGCCACCCGCACGCGCTGGCTGGCGAACACGCCCTGGTAGCCGTGGGTCGTATCCCGGATGTGGTTCAGGACCTGGCCGAGAGCATCGCCCTTCCACAGCACCGCCACCGCCGTCGCCGCGGCGCCGGTAGCTCCGGCCGCCAGCACCGCCCGGCGCGTGACGGGCCGGCGCCAGATTGGCGGCGAGCCAGTCTGTTCCATCGTGATCGACGCTACCTCCCCCGGCTGAAGTGGGCCTGAGATCCGGCTGAGAAGGTGGCCCGCTTAGCTAAACTCGCCGGCCGCGGGCGTCAGCACCACCGGCGCCCGGGGCGCCTGGCTGAAGTCGAAGTCACTGGCCAGGCTTCCCAGGATGGGGACGTTTTCGCGCACGGTCGGCCGCGGATCGGGGCGGCCGTCGGTCAGCGGGTCCAGCCGCTGGCCACCCAGGAAGACGTCCTCGATGAACTTGACATAAGCGTCGAAGCTGAGGGTCTGGTGGTCGATGTAGTTCTTCTTCGCATAGGGGCTGATGACCAGCGCCGGGACCCGCAGGCCGTAGCCGTTCTGGTCCACCACCGGCGGCACCACGTGATCGTAGAAGCCGCCCCAGTCATCCCAGGCCAGGAAGATGGCGGTGCTGTTCCAGTCCGGTCCCTGCATGGCGGCATTGACCAGGCCGGTCACCCAGGCCTGCCCCTCGCTCACCTTGGCGGGCGGATGCTCGCTGTGGGGACCGCTGGGCGCGATCCAGGTAACGGCCGGCAGGTGGCCATTCTTGGCGGCGTCGAAGTAGTTGGAGACATCGGTGACATTGTTCAGCTCACCGTCCTGCTTGACGGTGTCGAAGTAGGGCAACGGATTCCAGATGCCGGGGGTCTTGGACCCCTGCTTGGTGGGCGGGCAGGCCATCGTGTCGTCCGCGCAGTCGGGCTCGGTGCCGCCTTCGACGTAATACCGCCAGCTGACCTTGCTCTTGTGCAGCAGGTACGTGAGGTCGGTCCAGGCGTAATCGGGCGCGGGCGGGCGGGCCTGGCCGCTATGCCGGAAATCCGGCGGATTGCCGGGGCTCTGCAGCGCGTTCACGCAGGTGCTCGGGTTGGAGCCACTGCACTTGGCGGACCACTCAGAGACCATGAACAGGTGCTCCGGCAGACTCCAGGACGCGTTGGGCTCGAACATCCGGTCCTGGAGGACGAAGTTGTCGGCGTACGACCAGTAGTTGGGGATCTCGTCCCGGGTGTGGTAGCCCATCACGTCGGTCTTGTCGCCGCCGCAGGCAGGGTTGTTGGTGACGGAACAGCCCTTGCGACCGCGCTCGGCCTGGGCCACGAACCCATCCATCTTGCCGGCGTCGATGTCGGCCAGCGCATCGGCCTGGCCGTGCGGTCCGCCGCCGTTCACATCATGGGTGTCGTGGTAGGGGTAGACACACTGGCTGGTGAGGGGATCCGGCGAGCAGACGGTAAAGACGCCGTTGGCATTCGGCAGCCCGTCGGCGCCGGGATACCGCCCGAAATAGGAGTCGAAGGTCCGGTTCTCCTGCATGATGACGATCACGTGCTTGATTTTGTGGATGCCGGTGCCGCCGGCCGGGGCCAGGACGCTCGGCCCACAGGCTGACAACACGCACAGCCCGGCCGTCAGCAAGCCGACGTGCCGGACGATTCCGCGGGGCATGGTGGGCCCTCCCCAGAGCACTACCTGAAAAACGCCTCGGGGGCGCCTCTCTTGCGCGGAGGGCTAGGCCGACCACATTGGGTGGCATTTGCCCGGACACCCCCTCCCCGACCCTCCCCTGAGGGGGAGGGGGAAGAAATTACGATCCCTTCCCACATCGCAGGGGGGAGATTGAGGTCCCGGCAGGGAAGGGAGCTTGGAGGCTAGTAGCCGGCAGGAGCCGACGCGCCCGGGCTGTTGGAGCCACCCGAGCCGGACCCGCAAGCCGCCAGGCCGCCCAGGCAGGCCAGTACGGCCAGCAAGAGTGCGATTCGCTTCCGCATATTCTGTTTCCTACGGCCTCGGGTTACGTGGCCGACCAGAATCTGGCTCTCGGTTCTGGACAAACTGAAAGCCGAACCGGCCCTTGATACAGAGGTGGCCCCGGGTCACGTCGTGGTCGAGCGGGGAGGTGACCTTGACGATGGTGTTGTCCTGGACGTGCAGGTCGAGCGTGCAGCCGACGCCACAGTAGCCGCAAATCGTGGAGGTCACCTGCTGCCGCGATTCGTCCCAGGTGGCGGCCTGGCGCATGTCGTACTCGCTTTTGAACATCAGGGCGCCGGTGGGGCAGACGCCGATGCAGTTGCCGCAGTAGACACAGGCGGACTGCGGGAGGCCCACGGCGAACTCGGTCGAGATGCGGGCATCGAAGCCGCGGCCGGCCACCGTGATGGCGAACGTGTTCTGGGCGTCGGCCCCGCAGGCCTCGACGCACTTGAAACAGAGAATGCATTTCGAGTAGTCCCGGACGTAGAGTTCGTTGTCGATCTTGACGGGCTGGCGCACGGTGGCCGCGTGTGACGGGTCCGGCGGGTGGTGATGGCCCGCGTGGGCGCGGTCGCGCTCGCCTGCCTGGGTGGCGGCAGCCGGCCCGTAGCGCTCAGGCTGCACGCCATACTGGTCCATCCAGCCCTTCACCGCCGGGCCGGTCAGCGACAGGTCGACCGACGAAGCCAGGAACTCGAGCACCATGCGGCGGCTGTGGCGGACCCGTTCGGAGTCGGTCTTGACCTTCATTCCCGGCTCGACCTTGCGCGAGCAGGCAGGCACCAGGACGCGCGAGCCTTCTACCTCGACTACGCAGACGCGGCAGACATTGACCGGTGTGAGCGTCTCCAGGTAGCAGAGGGTGGGCGTATCGAGGCCGCGGCCTCGACACGCCTGCAGGATGGTGCTCCCTTCAGGCACCTGGAGTTCGTCGCCGTCGATCTGGAGCGGGACCATCCGAGCGGTGGCGCGGCTCAGCACGGTGCTCATCGCCGTGAGCCTCCATTGGGCTGGAAGAGGCCCAGGCGGATCGCCGACTCGACGGCGGAGCCGGCGGTCTGGCCCAGGCCGCAGATCGAGGCATCGCGCATGGCCTGGTTGACGTCGGCGAGCAGCGCCGTCTCGCGCTCGCGAGAACCGATAACCCGGCCGCTGACGAGCCGGATCAAGGCTTCTTCCTGTCGAACCGTCCCCACGCGGCAGGGCACGCACTGGCCGCACGATTCGTCCCGGAAGAAGCGGGCGATGCGGAGCACGATGGCCTGCAGATCGACCGATTCGTCGAAGGCCATCACCACGCCTGAGCCTAGCGTTACGCCAGCGGCACGGGTGGCCTCGAAGGTCAGGGGGAGGTCGAACTGGGCCTCGGTGACGAAGTTGCCGGCCGCACCGCCCAACAGCAAGGCCTGCAGCTTCCCGCGGAAACCACCCGCCAGGTCGATAAGCTGCCGCAGCGTGGTGCCCATCGGAACTTCGTACAGACCCGGACGCCTCACGGCACCCGACAGGCAGAAGAGCCGCGTGCCGGTGGAATCCGCGGTCCCGGTGGCGGCGAAGGCGCGGCCGCCGTCCACGACGATGTCCAGGATGTTGATCAGCGTCTCCACGTTGTTGACCAGGGTGGGCTTGCCGAACAGCCCGGATTGGACGGGGAAGGGCGGCTTGTTGCGGGGCTCGCCGCGCTTGCCCTCGATGGAGTTGAAAAGGGCGGTCTCCTCCCCGCAAATGTAGGCGCCCCCGCCGCGCCGGACCTCGATGTCGAAGCTCACGCCGCGGCCGAGGATGTCCAGGCCCAGCAGTCCCCGGTCAGTTGCCTGGCGGATGGCGTGCTCGATGCGCCGGCGGGCCAGCGGATATTCGCCGCGCACGTACAGGTAACCCTTCTCGCAGCCGGCGGCATAGCCGGCGATGGTCATCGCCTCCACCACGGCAAAGGGGTCCGCCTCCATGACCACTCGGTCCTTGAATGTCCCGGGCTCTGATTCATCGGCGTTGCACACGAGGTAGCGGGGGCGGACGGTCGACTTCGCCACCGCCTCCCATTTGCGGCCCGTAGGAAACGCAGCCCCGCCGCGTCCCAGCAACTTCGAGTCGGTCACTTCGCGGATGACCCCATCGGGTTCCAGCTCGAAGGCCCGCCGCAGCGCCGAGTAGCCACCCGCGGCGCGGTAGCTGTCCAGGTCTTCGGGATCGACCACCCCGATGCGGCGTAGCAGCCGAAGTCCGGGGTCACCCGCCTGCGGTATCGACTGCGGGCCCTCCAGCCTCGACAGGCGACCTTCGACCAGCGCGACGATCTCGTCGCTGGAGACCGGTGCCAGACCAGTCTCGAACCGACGGCTGGGGACCCCCGCCTGCTGGACGAGGGCCGCGGGCGCCCGGTCGCACAGGCCGAGGCAGGGGCCGCGCAGCCAGGTGGCGGAGCCGCTGCTGGGGCGGGCCGGCTTCCCTTCCGGGCCGAGCCGTTGTTCGAGCTCGCGACCGAGTCGCTCCGCACCCGAGCCCAGGCAGGCGATGTCATCGCACACGTGGACCGTCAGCGGGGGACGCGGTTCCAGGGACAGCAGGGCGTAGCCGGAGGCGACGCCGTAGGCGTCGGCCGGGGGGATGGTCAGGCGGGCGCAGAGGTAGCCCAGCGCCCCTTCGCTGATCCAGCCGATCCGATCTTGAATCGCATGCAGCGCGGGCAGGAGCAGGTGACGTTGGGAGCGGGCCGATCGACCGCCGAAGGCGACGCGCTGATCGCGCGGGCTCTGCGTTCCCCCCTGCCAGCCCGATTGGGCGGGTCCCAGGAGCTCATCGACGGCCGCCATCTCCTCAGCGGAGGCGGGAGGCCCGGCGACCTTGATGTCCACAGCTGATTAGCGGGAGGGCGACCCGGCCGGGACCCGCAGTGTTTCGATCCGGATGGCACTCGCCTTGAATTCGGCGGTGCCCGACTTCGGATCGGTGGCGTCGATGGTCAACACGTTGGTGGCGGTCTCGTCCGGGAAATGCAGCGTCATGAACGCGAGGCCTGGCCGGCAGGCCGCGTCGTAGCGAATCGCCACCTCCACCCAGCCGCGCCGGGAGCTCGCGCGCGCCATCTCGCCATCCGCCACGCCGTACCGGACTCCGTCTTCTGGCGAAATGCACAGGAACTCTCCGTCTCGCAGGGGCGAGGAGTAGCCGCCGGTTTGCACGCCGGTGTTGAAGGAGTCGAGTCGCCGCCCGGTCGTGAGCCGGATCGGAAACTCCTCCGAAAGCTCATCGACGGGTGGCTCCTGCTGGACGGCGGAGAATGGCGCGCGGGGTCCCTGGACCGGGTTCTCCCAGAGGCGGCCGTGGAGGAACTGGCTCCCAGGATGGTTCTCGTCGGGGCACGGCCACTGGATGCCGCCCAACTCTTCGAGCCGTCGATAGGACATGCCGGTGTGCATCGGGCTCAGGCTGCGGACCTCATCCCACACCTGCTCGGCGGTGGGCGTTCCCCAGTCATGACCCAGACGACGCGCGATCTCGCAGATGATCTCGATATCGTCGCGGGCCCCCTGCGGCGGCTCGAGGGCCTTGCGAACTCGCTGCACCCGGCGCTCGCTGCTGGTCACGGTTCCCTCGGATTCGCACCATCCGGCGGCGGCCGGCAAGACCACGTGGGCCATCCGGGCCGTCCGCGTCATGAAGATGTCCTGGACGACCAGATGCTCCAGCCCGCCGAGCAGATGCAACGCGCGCTTCTGGTCGGCTTCCGACTGGGCGGGATTCTCGCCAATGACATAGAGCGTGGTCAGGTCCCCCCGCTCCATGGCCTCGAACATCTGGGAGAGGTGCCAGCCACGCTTGGGCGGGACGGTGCAGTTCCAGGCTCGCTCGAACTTCGCTCGCTTTTCCGGGTCCTCGACGTCCTGGAAGCCGGGCAGCTTGTTGGGGATGGCCCCCATGTCGCCGCCGCCCTGGACGTTGTTCTGACCGCGCAGGGGGTTCAGGCCGGAGCCGTACCGGCCGACATGCCCGGTCAGCAGCGCGAGGTTGATAAGCGCCAGGACATTGTCTACGGCGTTGTGATGCTCGGTGATCCCGAGCGTCCAGCAAATCTGCGCACGATCCGCCCGCGCGTAGGTATGGGCGACCTCCTTGATCACCGCTGCGGGCACCCCGGTTTCCCGCTCCGCGCGTTCCAGCGGGTAGCGCTCGACGGTGCGGCGATACTCCTCGAAATCCGTGGTCGCCCGCTCGATGAATTCCATGTTGGCCAGACCGGCGTGGATGATCTCCCGCGCCATGGCGTTGGCCAGGGAGATGTCTGTGCCGACGTCGATGCCCAGCCAGATGTCGGCCCACTCCGCGGAGCTGGTGCGGCGCGGGTCGACGGCGAACAGCCGGGCTCCGCGGTGGACGCCCTTCAGAACGTGATGGAAAAAGATCGGATGCGTCTCGCGAGCGTTCGAGCCCCAGAGGATGATGACGTCGGTCTCCTCAACCTCGCGGTAGGAACTGGTTCCCCCTCCGGCTCCGAACACTGTCGCCAGACCGACGACACTCGGCGCGTGTCAAGTTCGGTTGCAGCTGTCGACGTTGTTGGCCCCGATCACCGACCGCACGAACTTCTGAGCCATGAAGTTCATTTCGTTGGTGCCCTTCGAGCAGCTGAAAAGCCCGAAGGCGTTAGGTCCCTTCCGCTGGGTGGCGCCTTTGAACCCGGCGGCGGCGCGATCCAGCGCCTCATCCCAGGAGGCCGGCTGCAGGCGGCCGTCGACTCGGACGAGGGGCTGGGTAATACGCGTCAGCTCCCTGCCCATCCTGCACGGAGTATAGGCCGGGCATGAGTAGTCAGATCGGTCGTAACGGTTCCGCGCCAGGCGCCGTCGCAGAGGTTCGCCGGCCGTGGTGCAGCCTGCTCACCTCGAGCGCCGCGCTCGAGCCGTCACTGGCACGCGCGGCACGAGCCGGCCTTCCGACGCACGGGAGTAGGGCGCGTACCGTCCGAGCGCAGCCACCCAGGCCGAGCTTGGAGCCGGGCGTCTGACCACGCCCGGCTAGGATCGACCAATGCGCGCGCTGGATCTGAACGCTGACGTCGGCGAGGGTACGGGAGAGGACGCGGCGCTCATCCCCCTGATCACGTCCGCCAACGTCGCCTGCGGTGGACACGCGGGCGATCCGCAGACCATGAGAGAGACGGTGGCGCTGGCCGTCCGGCACGGCGTCGCCATTGGCGCTCACCCCGGGTATGTCGATCGCGAGCACTTCGGCCGGCGACCGATGACACTCGATGAGCCCCAGCTGGTCGAGCTCATCCTCGATCAAGTGGGGGCCCTGGATGCGATCGCAGCTGTTGAGGGCGCAGCGCTCATGCACGTGAAGGCACACGGTGCCCTCTACAACCAGGCCGAGGTCGACGAGCGGCTGGCGCGGTCCCTGGTCAACGCCGTCCTGCGCTACCCTCGCCGGCTGGCGCTGGTTGGCCGCGCCGGGTCGGCTATGGAACGCGCCGCGCGGGCGGCTGGGTTGCCTTTCCGCGCGGAGGCCTTCGCCGACCGCCGGTACCGCGCCGACGGGGCGCTCGTGTCTCGGTCAGAGCCTGGCTCGGTCCTCGAGGATCCAGACGCGGTGGCGGCCCAGGTCAGGCGGCTGGTCCGGGACGGTGAAGTGGAGACCAATGACGGGAGTCGCGTTCCGGTGGCGTTTGAAACCCTGTGCCTTCACGGCGATACGCCCGGCGCCGCCCGGCTGGCGCGGCAGGTCCGGCAAGTGCTGGCCGAGCTCGGAGTCGCAGTCGCGCCCATCGGGCCAGTCCGGTAGCGGTACCTGCGGCCCGGCGGTTCCCGAGCTGGATTCGGCCAGCCCTGGTCCTGGCGGCGGTCGTGCTGACGTCCGGGCTGCTCGGCCGCGGCGCGGCGGCCGTCGTCTTCCATCCGAAAGCCACTGCCACCGTCACGGTGCACGCCAAACAGCTGGTCATCGTCAACCCGTACGCGACCGCCGAGGGCGCTCCCGTCGACTGGTATCGGGGCAACCTGCAGGCGGCTTCCAACTGGAGTATCGGAAAGGACCTGCCGCGCCAGCTGGGCGCCTACTATGCGAGCCACGGCTACCGCTTCCTGGGGGTCGCCGACGCCAATACCTACACCTGGGTGGAGTCGTACGGATCCCGTCAACTGACCGGCGTGCCCATGGTGGACGCGACCTATCCCTTCGGTGATGTGCTGGCGCTCTACATGGACCACTGGCTGCCGGCCGACACGCTGCAGGGCGCAATCGACTGG
>VBID01000160.1 GCA_005880615.1 Chloroflexota bacterium | reverse complement strand
TTCGCAACGGGAAGATTCAGTTCGTCCCGGCGCTGTCCGGTCTGGAGCGGTCGGAGTTCCCGGCGCCCGTCGGCGTCGTCGAGGGCTATTACACGATCCATAGCGAGCTCGCAACGATGCCTAAGACGATCGGGAAGGGGGTCCAAACGATGGACTTCATCGTCGCGTTCTCGCCGGAGTTCCGCCAAACGGTGGAGACGCTGGTGCGTCTCGGCCTCGCGAGCCGGGACGAAATCGTCGTCGAGGGGTCGAAAGCCCGGCCGTACGACGTTACCTCTACAGCTATCGACGCGCTGCCCAAACCCAAAGATCCGGAGCTCGATATCGACATTCAACGATGCGTCTTGATCGGGGAACGCGAGGGGCACCCCGTCACGCTCCGCTACGAAGCGGTCACCGGACCCCACAAACAGTGGAACGTCGGGGGCGGCACGGTGGACACGGGTGTCCCGCCTTCCATCGCCGCCCAATGGATGGTGACGCGCCGGATCAAGGAGCGCGGAGTCCTCCCGCCGGAAACGGCGTTCGATCCCATCCCGTACTTCAAAGAGCTCGCGGCCCGCGGTCGCGGCATTCACGTCTCCGAGACCGCCGAGGAGACGAGGTCCCTCGCCTGACGCACTCGCCGAAGGCCTTGATGAGTCCGCCTCATTAAGGTTAAGTACTCTCCAGGGAATCCCTTGCTGGGCCGGTCCCGAATGGGCCGGGGAAAGGGGGAGCTGAATGCAAATTTTCCAACGTCGAGTGTGCTTGCTAGTCGCGACTTTCCTCATCATCGGTGCGTTGACTCCGACGCTTGGGGCCGCCTTCGGTTCCGCGATGGCGTATAACTCGAATCTGTCAAAGATCGATCCGAAAGTTTTCTCGACGCCGACCGCGTCGACGGGTGCCGCGACGGGTACCGCATCGAGTGGTGGTAGCGCCGCGAGTCCTGCAGCGACCGGTTCGTTGTCGGTCGTTTTCGTTCAACTGAAAAATCTGGCCAATCCTGATTGGAAACCGCTCGGTCACGATTTCGTTGTCAACGCGTTGCAGTCCGTCGCCTACCGCTCGCAAGTGAGTGTTGTCTCCCTCGTCCGGTCCCATGGCGGCGCGGTCCTCCACCAATTCTGGCTGACGAACGGTCTCCTGGTCGCCACCGACGCCGCGACAATGCGGGAGATCGCACAGAATCCCTTGGTGGAACGCATCGGACCGAACTTCGCGGTGAGTCTCCCTCCCGACGAGCTCGGAACGTCCCAATCTCCTCTTTCTGGAAATGAGTGGAACATCGACAAGGTGAACGCGCCCGGAGCATGGGCGCTCGGCATCCGCGGTGAAGGCGTTCGCGTGTGCATCACCGACACGGGCGTAGACATCACGCACCCGGATATCGCGGGGAAGATGTTCACGATCAATCCGTCTGATCCGTACTACCCAGGCGGTTTCATCGAATACGACGGGAACGGCAACATCGTCCCGTCCCAACCTCATGATTCATGGATTCACGGTACCCACGTCTCCGGGACCGTCCTCGGCGGCAACGCGGGCGGCACTCAGATCGGCGTCGCTCCCGGAGCCTCGTTGATGATGGGCCTTGTCCTACCCGGCGGCAGCGGCACCTTCGCCCAAGTCATCGCAGGGATGCAATGGTGCGTGAACCCGACCGACAAGGCCGGGGTTCCGACCGGCTTCCCTGGCCACCTTCAATCGATGAGCTGGGGAGCGGGTGGCCTCCAGCCGCAACTCCTCGATCCGACGAAGAACAGCCTGCTGGCCGGCATCATTCTCGTGGCCGCCCAGGGCAATGAGGGTCAAGGCACCACCCGCACGCCGGGTGCGATCTGGGGCATCTACGGGGCTGGCGCGACGGATATCAACGACAACATCGCACCGTTTAGCGGCGGCATGACGATCAACTGGCCGAACCCGCCCGCGAACTGGCCGTTCTTCAACGGGTATCCTGCCTCGTACCTCAAGCCGGACTTCTCGGCTCCGGGCGTCGACGTCCGGAGCTCGGTCCCCGGAGGATATCAGACTCTCTCGGGGACGTCCATGGCCACGCCGCACATCGCGGCCACGGTGGCGATGATGCTCCAGGCCTCCGGCTTCTCCTTGACGCCGGAGCAGGCGTACCTTAACCTGAAGGCAACCGTGCTCGACCTGGGGGCTCCCGGTCAGGATGACCGGTTCGGCTGGGGCCGCCTGGACACCGGCAAAGCGGTCCAGTTGTCCTTGGTGCGGAACACGGGCGTGAAAGGCACCGTGTACGAGACGCAATCAGGCCTGCCGCTCGGCGACGTCAAGGTGACGGCCGAGGAGCTGGGTGCGTTCACGACGACGAAAGCGAACGGGACGTTCAAACTCAGCCTGCCCGAAGGCACCTACAACATTTCCTTCGACAAGTTCGGGTACTTCCACAAAGTCTTCCACGGGGTCGTCGTGAAGTTGTACAACGGCACGCTCGCCGGCTACGTCACCACCGGCGCGGGGTCGCCGATCAGCGGCGCCAACGTCTGGATCCACCAGGCGAATGAGAACCTCACGACGGATGCGAACGGCTACTTCACGGCGAGCCTCAAGTCGGCCAAGTACGACCTGACCGTCTCGGCCTCGGGATACGTCCCGGCGCAAGGGAGCGCGGACGTGCCGGAGAACGCGACGGCATGGGCCAACTTCACCCTCGCACCGAACGTGCCCGGGTTCGTGCAAGGCACCGTGACGTACGCGAGCAACTCGAGTGCGGCGGCCGGCGTGTTGGTCTGGGCGGAGGGACCTGCCAAGTACCAGGCCCTCACCAACGCGAACGGGACGTACAGCATCTCGGTCGACTCCATCAACGCCGGAGCCTATCGGGTCGCCGCGTTCAAGGGCGGGTTCTGGCCTCCCTCGGCGAACGTCACCGTCGTCCCCGGGAGCATCACGACCGCGGACTTCAGCATCGTGGCATCGACGAACCGGAGCATCGCGGTCTACCAAGATTGGGCCGGCGAGCTCGCGGGCCTCCTGACGAGTGGGAATTACACCCCGCACTCGTTCCAGGCGGCGGATGCGGTCGCGCTGAAATGGTCGCTTTCCGCCTTCCCGGTCGTGTATTGGTCCGGGTTCTCGGCCCTCAACAACTCGCAGGGCCCGACGCACGACACCTTCGTGGACATCCTGTCGATCGCGAATGCGGTGGGGGTGAGCCTGGTCCTCGGGGACAGCTACAACGGCTGGCCGTACGGCATCTCGTTGATGAGCATGTTCACGGGCAACCCGGCATCACGGAGCTACACGTACAGCCAGGGGAATGTGTACTTCCACATCAGCGCGGCCCATGAGATCTTCAACGGCGTGGGCGCTCCAGGAGACAATGTAACCGTCCTCCTGGAGACCGGTGGAGGCGACGGAGATCATACCTGGTTCACGGGCTTCAACGGTACGACGCTCGCGCAGGTCGGAACGAACAGCACAGGTATCCAAGGCGACAGCGTCGCGGTGAGCGCTCAGAGCGGAGGGACTCAATGGGTCCTCCTGGGTGGATTCGCGCCGCAATTCTGGACCCACGTCTCGAACGACTGGACGCCCGCGGCGACGCGGATCTTCAGCAACTCGATCGCATTCGGTGCGAGCCACAGTTGGGCGACGGGACTCGGAACCCACCTTGCGGCGATCAAGCCGACTTTGGCGCCCATCGCACATGCACTCTCCGCGTTCGCGCCAGCGGCGTTCACGATTCTGAACGTCTACCTGGACAAGATGCCCTCGGGCGACGTCGCAGGGACGATCACGGACAACTACGGCAACCCGCTTTTCAACGTGAGTGTGAGCGCGAGCGGCACGCCTGTGAAGACCACGACGGACACCGCAGGCAACTACAGCATGGAGCTGCCGGTCGGCGTCTGGACGATCGTGGCCGCGAAGTTCGGCTATGAGACCGCCTCGGGCACGGCAAATATCACGGCGAACCAGACGGTCACCCTCGACCTGATCATGCAGAAGCAGCGCCGCGCCGGGATCATGTACGATGACAGCGGAGGCCCGATCCAAGCGCTCCTGCTTTCGACGGGCAAGTTCGCGGTCAGCACGTTCGCCGGGGATTGGGACGCATTGATTGCGGCGGTGCCGACCTTCGATGTCGTCATCCTGAACGGCCAGTACTTCGGAACCTTCCCGTCGCGGGTCCAATTCCAGGCCTTGCTGGACGCGGCGAACACCTCCGGAACCGGGATCGTGTTCCTCGATCAGATCTACGGCTTCGGCAGTCCCTTCGGCGAGTACATCCCGTGGGGCGTGAGCCTGCTCACGAAGTACACGGGCGACCCGAGCGGGCGGTCGGAGAATCCGTACTGCCAAGGCGATGGCTACCAGGCGATCACGGGAAGCCACGCGATCACGCACGGCTTCGCCGCGGGCGACGTCACGAAGATGGCGACGTACTTCAACTGCTTCCCGACGAGCTGGTTCTCCGGCTTCAGCGGGACCACGGTGGGGAAGATCGCGGTGGGCTCCGGCAGCAACCTGAACGTCGAAGGGGACAACCTGGCGTACAAGGTCACGGCGATGGGATCCCGGTGGGCCCTGATGGCCTCGTACGGCTCG
>VBID01000122.1 GCA_005880615.1 Chloroflexota bacterium | reverse complement strand
CGGGGTTGAACCGGTGACCTACGCCTTACCAAGGCGTCGCTCTACCACCTGAGCTACGTGGGCCCGCCGATGCGTCGAACTGGGCAGGGAAGGATTCGAACCCTCGAAGGCGCTAGGCCAACTGATCTACAGTCAGTCCCGTTTGACCGCTTCGGTACCTGCCCGCGAAGGCCATTGTACCCAGTCAGGCCTTAGACTCGGCTTGGCCGATGGAAGTCATGGTCGACGGCATCTCCCTCTTCGTGAAGCCGGTTGGCTCAGAGAAAAACCACCCGCTGATCCTGCTCCACGGGGGCCCCGGGCTGGACCATACCGAGCTCCATCCTTACTTTGACGTCCTGGCCGACTGGTTCTGGCTCCTGTACCTCGACCAGCGGGGGCAGGGGCGGTCGGAGCGGGTGGATCCCAGGACGCTGACCCCCAGCCTGTTCGCCAAAGACGTGACCGGGCTGGCGACCGCCCTTGACCTGAAACGCTACGCCGTGCTCGGCCACTCGTACGGCGCGATCGTGGCTCTGGCGCATGCCATCGAGCAGCGAGGGGCCACCCACTACGTGATCTCGCATGGAGCCGCCAGCGGCAAGAAGTTGATGCGGGACGTCCAGGCGAGCCTGCAGCAGTTCGAGCCGGTCGAACTGCGAGACCAGGTCATTCGGTCGTGGGAATCCGAGCCGTACGTGGCGACTCCTGAAGACTGCGCCGAGGTGATCCGAATGCAAATGCCCTTTCACTTCGCCCGGGTGGACAGCGAGGCCTACCGCGCCTTCATGGAGCGCCCGGACGAAACCATCTACGCCCCCGAAGTGCTGGCCTATACCGCCAGCCAGGAGTATCCGCTGGAGTTCGAATCCCGCCTGAAGCGCGTCAGCCGCCCGACCCTGATCGTCAGCGGCTTGCTCGATCGCGCCTGCACGCCGCGCGCCGCCCAGGAGATGCACACGGGGATCCAGGCTAGCGAGCTGGTCATCCTCGCCGACGCCGCGCATATGAGCTACCTGGAACAGCCAGACGCCTACTTCTCGGCGGTGCGCAACTTCTTCGCCCGGCATCCCCTCGCGACCGAGAGCTGAGCGTCAGCGCTCAATGCCCGTGCATGTGGTGGTCGTGCGCCTGATGTGGGTCGTGTCCCTGGTGGGTGGCGGCGGCCGCGGGAGCGTTCATCATGCGCAGCATCTCGAGGCCGCCGGTACGCACAAACCGCCAGCCTAAGACCGCGATCACCGCCAGGAAGATCAGGTTGAGCACGGTCGTGTAGTTCCAGACCGGCGTGGCGGTGAAGACCGTCACGTTCCGGTTCGTGGGCGTCAGGCCAAGCACTTGGAAGATCAGCCCGATCACGAAGCCCGCGACCGCCATGGCTAAGTAGGAGACCGCCAGCAGGTAGAGGCTCGTCCGAGACCCGTAGTACTTCCGATAGATGTTCAGGATGGGGATGATGATGAGGTCCGCGAAGATGAACGAGATCACGCCGCCGAAACTGATCCCACCCTTCCAGAGGACGGCGGCCAGCGGCACATTCCCCACCGAGCAGACGAAGCTGAGCATGGAGATCACCGGACCGATCAGCGGTCCCCATATCCCGGCCAGCGTCGGATTGCGGGTCAGGAAGAAGGTTTGCCAGAAAGAATCTGGCACCCAGGCGGCCAGCGCTCCGGCGATCAGCAGGCCCAGGCCGATGTCGGTCCACAGACTGGTGACATCCATCCAGAAGGACTGGCTGACCGCGGTAAAGCCGCGGGCGGAGAACAGCCGCTTGAGGAAGGGTCCCTCGGTGACGGCCATGTCCATGGCGGCGTGCCCTTCCATCCGCCCCCGCAGGCCGCGTTCCGCCTGCCGCCGGGCTTCGTCAACCAGCCGCGGGCGGAGGGTTTGGCGGAGGATGAAGGCCAGCAAGACGATCATCACCAGTCCGCCCACGAACTCCGCCGCCAGGAACTGCCATCCCAGCAGGATCAGCAGGATGAGGCCCAGCTCGAAAACCAGGTTGGTGGAGGCGAACTCGAAGACGATGGTGTTGATGAAACTGGCTCCCTTGACGAAGAGCGACCGGGCGATGGCGACCGCTGCGTAGGAGCAGGAGGAGGACGCGGCCCCCAGGCCGCAGGCGATGGTCAGGCTCCGCGGCGAGTCCGTACCGAGCGTCCTGGCGACCGCCTGCCGGGAAACCAGCGACTGGACGATGGCCGACAGGATGAAGCCCACCGCCAGGGGCCAGAGGATTTCCCAGAACATGCCAAAGGAGGCGGCCAGGGCGTGGGCGATCGCCTGCAGGGTTTGAGTCACGACGGCGAACTATAGCCTAGCCCGGCACCCACGCGTGCGTCTGAGTGGCTGGTTGTTGACAGGGGGTGACTTCTGTGGTGGGATAAGCGAACAGCCCTGTGGCGCTCGGGGTGGGTCGCTGAAGAGGGAGGAAAGACCGCTGGCCGGTCTGCGGCGGAAACGTCTCGGCCGGCTTTCGGGCGTGCTTTGCGTGGTGGCCCTGCTCGCCCCTCTGTGGCCTGCCCGCGTGGCTGCCAACGACGGTGAGGCGGGGATCACCCTGCGCAAGGCGGTCGATTCGACCGCCCTCACTCCCGTCCTGGCGCTCGGCTTGACCGTCGATAAGCCCCAGGCGATTCCAGGCGACACCCTGACCTATATCGCCTCCGTCACCAACCCGGGGGCGGTTCTGAGCCTTCGCGGGAAGTTCACAGCCCGCAGCCACGGGGACGCCGAGACCACCATCGTCTACTACTGGGACGAGCTCCAGGGGTGCGCGAAGCCGGCCGAGCAGGACCACGAGGCCAAAGTCGCGCATGGCGGGCTGCGCGCCGGGTCCGCGAACACCGAGCCCGGCGATGACGTCGAGTGCGATAACGAAGAGGGCAATCCCCACTGGAAAGCGCTGGCCGGTTTCGTCGCGTCCCAACCGAATTACCTGCCGCTGCAACCGCCGACCCTCGGTGCCGGCATGACCCTGACGGCGACGTCGCTGGCGTCCCCTGGAGTCACATACCCGGCGAGTGGTGATCCGATCTTGGGCACCCGCATCGGCCCCAAAGCCATCGCCGCGTGGCAGTACCAGGCCACGGTTACCCTCACGCCCGCTCAGATCGCCATGTTGGCCGATCCCCACCAGGTGCACCGGCTGCGCAACGTCGCCCACTTCGAAGTGGTGTTGGCGAGGAGCCACGATGACCGTCAGGTCACCGGCGGTGACGACGAGCGGAACAATCGGGCCAGCACCAGTGCCGTCGGCATCGCGAATCCGCTGCAGGCGGCGAACGCTGCGGCCGCCACAAATGTGGTGGTCACCATTACATTGCCCTCGGGCCAACCCGTGCTGTTCAACTCCAGTACCACCCCCGCCCTGGCGTCGCTGGCCCCAGGGGCCACCGTAAAGCTGACGACGACCTATACGGTTCCAGTGATCGCCGCCAAGGGGGCCACTGAGACGGACGCCGCCTACCTGGCTCGCCTGGCCGCCACCAACGCCATCACGCTCCAGGCCACACTGACGGCGACGGGATCCGGGCCAAGCGGGCCCGTGACCGTGCTGGCGCCCACGACGGCAGCCACCATCGAGCAAGTCCCCATCGTCGGGATCACCAAGTCGGGGCCGACGGCCCGTGATGCCGGCACCACCGTGACCTACCAGCTGGCCTTGCAGACCAGTGGCGGAGCAACCGCCGGCCCGCTGACCGTGACCGACACGCTCTCTAATGGTGGTTCGGGCACCGTCAGCGGTGTGCCGGCAGCCCTGGCATCCACCGCGACGGCCACGGCCAGTGCCTCCTACGCCATCCCGGCCGCCGCGCCGCCGGGCACCCTGACCGACACAGCTGCGGTGAGCTGGAAAGACGCCAATGCCAATGCCTACGGGCCCGTCTCGAGTTCGTTCGCCACCCGAGTGACCACCACCGGGGTGCCGCCGGAGGTCCAGCCCGTTACCTCGACCACGATCCACGGCAATTTCTTTGCCGAGCCCGCCAGCGCCCAGACCTTCGTCGCCACGACAAGTGATACGCCTGCTTTCGGGCAAGACTTTCCGACCATCAACTTCAACCCACCCGCGGGCGCCGTGCCCCACAACGTTTCCGGGGTGGGACCACAGACGCGACCCTTCACCGACGTCGTGACCGACCTGGTGGGCAACTTCGCCGGCACCATCCCCGCCCAGGGTGGCGGCTTTCAGGCCGGCATGAACACGATGCAATCATTCGATACCGCCCTGCAGGCCAGCTTTATCGTCCAGGCCGCGGGCGACGTCACCTTCGTCATCTTCCACGACGACGGCTTCATTCTCGGGATTGGCAACGGGGCGACTCGGGTGAGCGGTATCTACGTGGCGCCACCGGCCGCGACCGCCTTTGCCGGCTACCCGGTGATCGGCGCGTTCAACCAGATGGTGGCGGCGCCGCGCACCGACGAAGTGACCGTTCATTTCCCGGCGGCCGGCGTCTATACCTATGAACTCGACTACTTCGAAGCCGGCGCCGACTCACTGACCCTGACGCTCACCACCGCACCAGCGCCATCCGGATCAACCGGATCCAGCGCCGGCGGCGTGTTCGTGACGGGGCATGACCCCGACTTCCACGCATTCCTGGGTGCCAACGCGCCGGGCGCCCAGCACATCATCCAGCGCGCAATCGCGGCGGTGACGCGGGCCAAGGCCAACCCCAGCGTCCTGCTGGTCACGGACCTGCGCAATCCCGGCAGCGGATCCAGCGATCCGCGCTCCGGGATGACCGCGGCTGGCTTCACCTATACCGTCGCCGACTTTGGCTCAGGCGCTCCCGGCGTGCTGGACCTTCACACCGTGGTCTTCGCGAACTATGACGTGGTGGTGGTGGCCTCCGACTTTGGCGGCTGGCTGCATCAAGACGAGCTCGATATCCTCAACGCCCGCTCCGCCGACCTGGCCACCTATGTCAGCCACGGCGGCGGCCTGGTCGCATTCGCCGAATCGGGATTCTCCGGCCTGACGTCGAGCGGGAGGTTCGGCTTTTTGCCCTGCCTCAACGAGATCAACGCGAATGCCGCGGAGAGCGGCTTCCAGCTAACCCCCCTCGGGCAGGCCATCGGGCTGGTCACGACCGATGTGAACGGGAACGCCTACCACAACGTCTTCAGCAGCCCCTGCGGTATGGACGTGGTCGACTTCGACCCCGCTGGCCGCCCGGTGACCCTGACCAGCGTGGGCGTCAGCCACTCCTGGAACATTGCCCACGACTTCCAGCTGGGGCCGAACCAGGCAAACCCCAGTAACGGCGGCGTCTGGTCCTATCTGCAATCGGGCAGCAACCCGCTCGATCCTTCGGGCTACACCAAGCTGCCCACCTTCACCAGCCAGGCATTCGGCATGGCCGGCCTCCAGCAATGGACTGGCTCATTCGTATCCACCAGCCCCCAGGACCTGCTGCCGGCCGCCGGTGTCAACGCCA
Organism: Chloroflexota bacterium; assembly: GCA_005880615.1. Classification (GTDB taxonomy): domain Bacteria; phylum Chloroflexota; class Dormibacteria; order CF-121; family CF-121; genus CF-121. The sequence continues at coordinate 51,183 of VBID01000122.1, read as the reverse complement.
GCGGCGGCAGTCTGCACCCGACCACGTTCGTCTGGCCAAACGGTGTCTTCCGGGTCCACCCATGGACGCCCGCCGTAGTGGTGGGCTGGACCAGCCCCTTTACCGGCACCGTTCATGTGGAAGGCGCGGTGACCCACCTCGACCAGTCCTGTGGCGATGGGGTTCGCTGGAACGTGCTGTCCGGCAGCACCAGGCTCGCCTCGGGGCAGGTCACGTTCGGCGCCAACGCTGGTCAGTTCTTGAGCGAGGGCACCGGCGGGGCGAGTCTCAACCAGATCAGCGTCACCACCGGGCAGAGCCTGTACTTCGTCGTTGATGCCGGTGCCCAGGCGAACTTTTCCTGCGATTCGACGGCCCTTGACGTGACGATCGTCGAGGGGCCTGCGCCAGTCACCCGGCCGCTGCCGCCCGCCACAACCCTGCTAATCCAGCCCGCTTCTGTCGGGGCCACGGTGGGGCAGACAGTCAACCTGACGGTGTCGGCGATGGATGGCACCGGCGCGCCAGTGCCGGGAGTCCCGGTCGCGGTCACCATCTCCGGGCCCAACTCCACGCAGTTCCAGGTTTCCACCGACGCCGCCGGCCTTGCTCCTATCTCGTATGTGGGTGCTGCCGCCGGGACCGATCAAGTGGGGGCCAACGCCAACCTGGGCGGCCGTTTGAGCGTGTCCAACACCGCAACCGTGACCTGGACCGTTCCGGGACCGAATCCGAGCCTGGCGCCCCCCAGGATCAGTGCACCCTCGCCGCCGGACGGCACCGTGGTGACCAAACCAACGCCGATCAGCGCCACATTCTCGCCACCGCCAGGGGAGACACTGACCGCCTGGAGCGTCGCCTACCAGCCAGCTGAAGGGGGACCGGTGGTGACGCTGAAGGCCGGGATCGGCGCCCCGCCGTCGCCGCTGGCGATTTTCGACCCAACGTTGCTGCGCAACGACACCTACCTGATCACGATCTCGGCCACGACCAGCGGCGGCGGCACGCAGGCCCTCACGACCGCGGTCACGGTGGCCGGCTCGCTCAAGCTAGGCCGTTACGTGACCACCATCCGCGACCTCCTGGTCCCGGTCAGCGGCTTCCAGATGGCGGTGCTCCGGACGTATGACTCGACCGATACCCGCGGCAGCGATTTCGGAACCCATTGGCGGCTGGCCGTGTCCAACATCACCATCAGCGCCAACCGTGAGTTGGGAGCGGGAGGCTGGACCGAGTATCCGACCCGCTGCATCTTCGGGATATGCGACTACGGGTTCAAGACCACCACTCCTCACTATGTCACCGTGACTTTCTCGGATCAACAGCAGGAGACCTTCGACTTCACCCCCAACGGTGGCAGCGGGATCCTCTACTTTCAGGGCACGGCCGCGTTTACCGCCCGCCCCGGGACGCATTCGACGTTGGAGGCCCTCGACGCCAGTCTCAGCAACGGCTTCGACGGCAACCTGTACGGCGGCTCGGGGATCTACAACCCAACCCGCTTCCGCCTCACGACGCGCCAAGGCCAGGTCCTGATCCTGGACACGACTTCCGGATTGGTCTCCATGACCGATCGCCACGGGAACTCCCTGACGGTGGACGCGGCCGGCGTCCATGCCTCGAACGGGGCGTCGCTGACCTTCACCCGCGACAGCCAGGGACGGATCAGCCGGGTGACGGGCCCCTCGGGCCAGGTGCTGTCCTACGCGTACTCCGCAGCCGGCAGCCTCACCTCTTCCGCGGATCCGGACGGTAATGTCACGACCTATGCCTACGACGCCTCCGGACGCTTGACCAGCGTTACCGGCGCCACGGGAACAGTGCTGCAGGCGCTGGAGTACGATGCCGCCGGCCGGCTGGTCGCCGTCATCGACGCCAACGGCAACCGCTCCCCGATCACCAACGACGTCCCCGGGCAAAAGCAGACCTTCACGGATCCGATGGCCCTGGCGACCAGGATTGACACGTTCGACCATGTGGGTGACCTGGTGCGCTCGGAGGTCGTGCCAACCACCGGTCCAACGCTGACCACGACCTCCACCTACGACGCCGAGGGGCGGCCCACCAGCCGCACAGACCCCGGCGGGATCTCCGTCCGGGCCACCTATGACGCGGCCGGGAACCCGGTCCAGGGGATCGACGCCCTCGGCCGGATCTTGACCTACGCCTACAACGCGAACGGGGACCTGTTGTCGGTCACCGCGCCCGGCGGCACGACGCCGAATCGGTACACGTACGACGCGGCCGGAAACTTGCTCACGGTGGCGCGCTCGGATGGGTCATCGGTCGCGATGTCCTACGACGCACAAGGCCATCCGCTCAGCATCACTGATTCCCTGGGCAACGTGACGCAGTACGTCTACGACGCGGCCGGCCACACAGTCCAGGTCACCGACCCGGCCGGCGCGGTCTCGCGCTTCGCCGTCGACGCCTCGGGCCGGGTCACGGGCGCCACGGATCCCCTAGGAGGCGTCATCAACTTCACCTACGACGCAGCCGGCCAGCTCACCGCGATGACGAACGCGGCCGGCAACCGGGTGAGCCTCACGTACGACGGCCTCGGCCATCAGGTCTCCACCAGCGACCTCTCGGGCCGTGCCTCGACCCTGAGCTACGATGCCAACGGCCGGGTCCTCAGCACCGTTGACCAGTCCGGGGTCACGACCACCTACGCCTACGATGCCAACGGCCGCCTGGTACGGCAGGCGGCCGGTTCCCAGGTCACGAGCTCCGCCTACGACGCCCTGGGTCGGACGGTCCAGGTTCAGAACGAATCGGCCTCCGTGGCCCTGACCTACGACACGGCCGGCCGGGTCGCCTCGGAAACGACCTCGGCGGTCGGGGGCAGCGGCATCCCGACCACCGGGATGACGTATACGTACGACGCGGTCGGCGGGCGGCTGAGCGCAACCGGACCCGCCGGAACGACGAGGTACGCGTACGACAGCCTGGAGCGGTTGACGGGGGTGACCGACCCGGCGGGCGGCAGCTTCGCAGTCACCTACGACAGCCTCGGCCGGCCGGTGGGGCTGGCCCGGCCAAACGGTGTCTCGGACAGCATGACCTACGACACCGCCGGCCACCTGGCCGGCATCCAGTCGCAGCGGGCGGCCGGGATCGTCACGGCTTCCAGCTACACGGTGGATCCGGCCGGGCGTCGTTCCTCGGTGACCGATGCCGGCGGCGCCGTCACCCGCTACACGCACGACGCCTTTGGATCCCTGACCTCAGTGGCCACCAGCACGGCGACGGTGGCGTACACCTACGATGGACGGGGCAACCGTCTTATGCGCGGCACCAGCGCCTACACCTACGACGCGGGCGACCGGATGACCTCGGACGGGACCTTCACCTACACGTATGACGCCGGCGGCCGCCTGCTCACCAAGACCGACGCCACCGGCGCCGTCACCCGCTACAGCTGGAACGGCCGTGGCCAGCTCTCCGGAATCACGCTGCCTGGCGGCTCCGGAATCTCCTATCTGTACGATCCGTTTGGTCGCCGCGTGGCGGTCAATTCGGCGGGCGTGGTCACCCGCTACGCCTACGATGGGCCGAACCTGACCGCCGAATACGACGGCGCGAACACCCTGGTCGCCGGCTACATCGGCCTCCCCACCGTCGATCAGCAGCTGGAGATGACCCGGGGCGGGCAGCGCTACTTCTATCTCCGGGACGGCTCGAACAGCGTGGTGGCACTCACGGATCTCGCCGGGTCCACCGCGGCCACCTACTCCTACGACGCGTTCGGGGTGCCCGGCACGACGACCGGGTCCGTCACCAACCCGCTCAGGTACACCGGGCGTGAATACGACTCGAGCAGCGGTCTGTACTTCTACCGCGCTCGCTACTACGACCCCAACAGCGGCCGCTTCCTCAGTGAAGACCCGATCCGGCATCTGAACCCCTACCCGTATGCCGCCAATGATCCGGTCGATTTCAACGATCCCAGCGGGGCGCTGCTGATCGAGTACTTTGCGCTCGTAGCCGACCAGTTCCACCGGGGGACGGCCATCGGCACCTTCGCCGCCTGCCTGGGGAACTTGCTCTATACGGGCCTGAAGGACTTCCACGGCCTCAGCAGCGCGACGATCTCCCGGTCGCTCGCCCATTCATTGAGGGATCTGGCGATCGGGCTGCTCGACAACCCCTTCATCGACGCCGCCTTCGGCCCGCACGATCCCTTGCATGATGCGGTCGCGGCCGGGAACCTGTACGGAACCGTCGGAGGGGCCGCCAACGAGCTGTTCACGATCTCGGGCGTGGAGTACCAGGTCTTCTGGGACATCCACGGCTTCGTGCGTTCTCCAGGCGGGGTCAGGGCTGTCCCCGGAGGTCCGCGAATCCTCGTGGTGGAGAACGAGCGGGTTTATTGGAAGCCATTCCCAGGAGCCGGATTAATCGGCTCGATCGTCGGCACGGGCCTGGGGGCGGGCCTGGACGCCCACGACTTCCTGACCGTCCTCCTCGACCCGGAACACACCATCTGCGAGTGATCAGGCTCCTCCCTTTTGGGGGGAGGTCAAGCGGGGGAGTTACTTGATCAGTTAGCCCAGCGCCTTGCGCCAGGCAGATGCCACTCTCCGGTACTCGATCGCGTGCGCGCCCAGGAAGCCGGCTAGCGCTGTGAGCGTTGCGGCCAGCTCCCGGCCCGCCTCACCGTCAGCGCGGGGCTCGGCGTGGACTGCCCTGACCAGGAGACGCCCCTGCGGCCGGTCCAGCGCCAGGTCCACGCGCCCGACAAATCGGTCGCCATGGAGAAACGGCAGCACATAGTACCCGTGTAGTCGCTTACCCGCTGGGACGTAGATCTCCATGCGGAAGTCGAACCCGAACAGGTCCTTGGTCCGGGCTCGGTCGCAGATCAGGTTGTCGAAAGGGGAGAGAAGCGTGGAACGAGGTTCCCATCCGCCCTGGCCGAGTTCCTCAACCAGGGGCAGGTCGTCGGCGTGGACGTACCACGACCCGCGTAGCGCCTGTTTGCCATCGACCACGCTGACCGGCACGATCGCGCCGGCGCGCTCCAGTTCTTTCAGCACTTGGGGCAGGTCAGCGTACCGGCCGCGGATGAAGTGGTTGGCGACGTCGCGGGGCCGGGCGACGCCCAGGGCGCGCAGGGATCGCTGGGCCGCCTTTCGCGTGATCGCCCGTGGGGAAAGCCGCTCGCGAGGCGTCCATGGCGGGAGACACCGCTCCGCCAGGTCCCACAGCTTTTGGTTGCCGGAGCGCCCGGCGACCATCACTGACCCGGTGGTCCAGAGGTAGTCCAGCATCCGACCGACGTTGCGATCGCGGTTCCAGCCCGTTGACTGATAGGTTTCCGCCGCGCGATCCTCAAACGTCCTGGACGCCACCGGACCCTTCTGCCGCAGCTCCGCCAGGATGTGTCGCCGCAGGGACCGATTCTGGTCGGCCCACTCCCCAAACCGCTTTGCCCAGGGCGACTCGCGACGTATCGACTTGCGCATCATGCCGGCGTGCAGGGGGTAGTCCTCCGTCAGGACGATGGAGGCCGCGTGGGCCCAGTACTCGAAAAGCGAGCGGTCCTTCCAGAGCAGGCGGTCCAACTCGGCGCGGTCGAAGGTGCCCAGTCGGCTCCAGAGTACGAGCAGATGGCTACGGGCCACGACGTTGATCGGGTCCAGCTGCAGGCAGCCGATCTGTCGGACCAAATCCAGGATGCCGGGCGGGCGATGGTTGCCGGCCAGGCCCTGCCGCGTGATGGCGAGTTGGCGTGCGTGACTGACCGAGATAGTGGGACCCATAGTCAAGGCATCAGGAAGGATACGAACAAACGCGCGAAGTTGGTGGCCGTAACCGGCAGACGTACCTTCTAGAGCATGGGCGGTGCCATCCACGAATGAAACATCTGATCTGGCCAGCACTTCTGGTCGCAAGCCTCACGCTCGCGGCCTGTGGCGGGACGCCTGCCACCGGTACGACGTCACCGGCTGGTGCTCCCGACATCACGACGGCCAGCATCACGGTCGCCGGGAAGTCCGTGACGGTGTTAAAGAATCCGATGGGACTGACGCTCTACTACTTCACCCAGGACACGTCGGCCAAGGTAGCCTGCACGGGCGCCTGCGCCACGAACTGGCCGCCGCTGATTGCCACATCCGACACGCCCTCGGCATCGCCCACCCTCCCCGGCAAGCTGACCGTCCTAAATGGGGCCAACGGGAAGCAGATTCTCTACAACGGGCATCCGCTGTACATGTTTGCCAGGGACCGCGCTCAGGCCGACGCGCTCGGTCAGGGTATCGGTGGCAAATGGTTTGTCGCGACCCCCGCTCTTCCTGTGGCCCCGAGCGCGGCCAAGCCCAACTACTAGACTTCTATCCCGCTCCCTCTGGGGAGCGGCGAATTATCGTCCCCTCCCCTCAGGGGAGGGGCAGCTTCCGCAGCTCCGCTAGGTCGCTACCAACTGGTGCTGCTCAACCGGCTGATCACAGTCGGGGCAATCGGCGTCGTGCGCCGGTAGTGGAGCGGTTACCGCTTTGGGCTCCATCGGGTAGCCCGCCGCGCGCCAGGCCGCCAGGCCGCCCTGCAGCGCCCAGGCGTCTCGGCCCTGCCGCCGCAAGAATTGCGCCACACGGGCGCTGGTTTTCTCGTCGGGTCAGGTGCAGTAGGCGAGAATCGGCCGCCCATCGGGCAGGGCTGGGAAGTGCACCATGACCTCCGAGGAGGGCGCTCGGCGGGCGATGCCACGGAGGATGGGCTCGGGCGGGACGCGCATGGCGCCCGGGATCCGGCCATTGACGGCTGGATAGACCAGCGAGCTGGTCACGTCGAGCGCAATGGCCTCGCCGTTGTCCAGTTGCGCCTTCGCCTGGCCTGGCGAGACCCGATACTCAATCATCGGCGCGGCCTACGGCTGGACCCGAACGCCTTTCCAGAAGGCGACGTAGTCCTTGATCTCGGCAGCGGCCGGCTTGGGATCCGGGTAGAACCACGCCGCATCCGGGTTGGTCTTGCCATCGACGGTGACGGTGTAGTAGCTGGCCAGCCCCTTCCAGGCACAGGTGGTGTGGGTCGGGGTCTCCTGGAAGTACTGGCGCCTGATGGTGTCGGGCGGGAAGTACTGGTTGCCCTCCACCTCAATGGTGGCATCGCTTTCGGCCAAGGTGACATCGTTCCAAATAGCCTTCATGTCTCCGAGAACTCTGCTTGTCCAGTACTTTATTCCGAATGGCCCTGGCCCGGATCGTCCCCTACGATGCCAACTGGCCGCGCGAATTCGTGGCCGTCGCGGCCGACATCAGGCGGGCCCTGGGGCCACTCGCCCTGCGGATCGACCACATCGGCTCCACAGCGGTCCCCCGATTGGCGGCCAAGGACGTGATCGACGTGCAGGTGTCGGTGGCGGCCCTGGATCCGGAGGCGGCTCTGGTCGAGCCCCTGCGGGCGGCCGGGTTCGTGCCGCACACGATTAACCGCGATCATCGTCCGCCTGGACGGGACGGTCCGGCGGCCGACTGGGCCAAACGACTGATGGTCGAGGGTCCCGGGCAGCGCCGGCTGAACCTGCACCTGCGGGTCGACGGGCGGCCCAATCAACGCTACTCCTTGCTCTTTCGCGACTACCTGCGGGCGCACACCGAGGCGGCGACCTCGTATGCCACGCTCAAGCGCCGGCTTGCCCACCTGTCCCTGGACACCGATGTCTACGCGGACATCAAGGACCCCGCCACCGACCTCATCATGGTGGCGGCCGAGGAATGGGCCGGGCGAACCGGCTGGCACCCTGGCCCGTCGGATGGCTGATCCAGCCGCCTGGTGGCGCGAGGGCGTCCTGTACCAGATTTACCCGCGGTCATTCGCCGACTCGAACGGGGATGGGATCGGCGACCTGCGCGGCGTGATCGCCCACCTCGACTACCTCCAGTGGCTGGGCATCGACGGGATCTGGCTGAACCCGATCACCGTCTCACCGGACAAGGACTTTGGCTACGACGTGGCCGACTACTGTCGGGTCCAACCGGTCCTCGGCGACCTGGGTACGGCGGACGAGCTCATCGCCGAAGCCGGCCGGCGCGGCATCCGCGTGATCCTGGACCTGGTACCCAACCATACGAGCGACCAGCATCCCTGGTTCCTCGATGCTCGGACATCCCGTCGGGCCCGCCACCGAGACCGGTATGTCTGGGCCGATCCCATGCCGGATGGCGGGCTGCCCAACAACTGGGTGAGCGCGTTTGGCGGCCCCGCCTGGAGCCTCGACGGCATGACAGGCCAGTACTACCTGCACCAGTTCCTGCCCGAGCAACCCGATCTCAACTGGTGGAACCCCGATGTGCGCGACGCCTTCGACGATATTCTTCGCTTCTGGTTCGACCGGGGCGTGGCCGGCTTTCGGATCGATGTCGCGAATGCGATCGTCAAGGATCGCCAGCTGCGGGACAACCCTCCAGTCTCCGGCCAGGGCCCGCCGATAACCTACAACGCCAACCAGCCGGAAGTGCACGAGGTTTTCCAACGCTGGCGACGTCTGGCCAACGGATATTCCCCACCGCCGATTCTCATTGGCGAGACGGGCGTGCCGCAGGTGGCTGATCTGGCAGCCTACTACGGCGCCAACGACCAGCTCCACCTGGCCTTCAATTTCGCCTTCGCGGAGGCGCCGTTCCAGGCACAGGCGCTGCGCGGGGTGATCGAGGCCACCGAGAAAGCCCTCCCGACCACCGCCTGGCCGGTCTATACGGCCTCCAACCATGACATGTCGCGGTTTCCAACTCGCTGGTGCGATGGCGACGAGGCCAAAGCCCGCTGTGCGCTGCTGGGCCTGCTCACTCTGCGGGGCACGCCCTTTCTCTATTACGGCGATGAGATCGGGATGCGCGACACGCCGATCGCCCTGGCGGACATCCAGGATTGGGCGGGCGCCGGCAACGGTCGAAGCCGCGACCCGGAGCGCACCCCGACGCCATGGACATCGGGACCCGGAGCCGGCTTCACCACCGCGACGGCGCGGCCCTGGCAACCGCTTGGTGATGTGAAGGCGGTCAACGTGGCGGATCAGCGTCGCGACCCCGGATCGGTCCTCTCTTTCGTGCGCGACCTGATTGCTTTCCGCCGGACATCGCCGGACCTGCGCAGCGGGGCCTACGCCTCCCTACCCGGGCCATCGGGGGTTTGGGCCTGGCACCGAGGTAGAGGCACCACCATCGCGCTCAACCTGTCGGACGCCGAGGTCCGGGTGGACGGTGTCAACGGCGTGGTTCGCATCACGACCGACCGCCAGCGAGAAGGGGAGGCCGCCCGCGGAAGTCTGACCCTAAACCCGTGGCACGGCGTCATCGTCTGCTAATTGTCTAGCTGCCCGGCCCAGCGGCGGGCGCCGTACTCTGGGGAGTGCTCTGCCGCCGACTCGCGAGTGCGGCCGCGACACCGATGGTGAGCCCGACCGCGAGAACGATCCATGCCACCGGTTCGGGCAGCGAAATGCCGAGCAAACTATCCACCGAGTATGGGCCAGGCCCCGTGAGGCTGAGGACCAGCGCGACGGTGGCGAGCTGCAGCGGGAATTCGATCCCGCCCTTCCCGTTAAAGAAGCCCTTCGGCCGATGGACGACCCAGATGGCGATGGCCATGGCTCCCATGACGCCGAAGTTGCCGACGGGGCTCAGCAACCCGAGGGCAATCAGGAGCCCGCCGCCGAACTCGCCCAGGATGACGGCCCAGGTCCACAGCTCGGTCGGTCGAAACTGCAGCCGGGTGACAAAGCCGCGGGTCCCGGTGATCCCGCCGCCGCCGAACCAGCCCAGGAGTTTCTGGGCGCCGTGGGCGGCCAGGGTCAGGCCCGCCACCAGGCGAAGAATCAGGAGCGCAAATGAGATCATTGTCACCTCCAGTCTATGGAGTATCGTCTGCGCGACCTTCGGCCAGCAAACCGCGAGATGAGTAGAGCCAGATGAGCATCGCCATGGTGTGCGGCGCGACCGGCGGACTCGGACCAGCCGTGGTCGCTGCCTTCCTCAGGCGCGGTGACCAGGTCATCGCCGTCGCCCGCTCGCGTGATGAGCTGGCCAGGCTCACCGGGGTCACGCCAGAGGTTGCGGACCTGACCCGCCCCGAAGACGTGGACGCCGTCTGGGCGCGCTTGGACAAGGCCGGGACGATCCCCCGGTGGGTGGTGAACGCTACTGGCGGCTATCGCGGCGGAACGGTGGTCGACACGCCGCCCGAGGACTACCGGTTCATGCTTGACCTCAACCTGACCACGGCCTGGCTGTCGTCGCGGGCCGCGGCTGCCAGGATGGTGCGTGCCGGCGGTGGCGCCATCGTCAACGTGTCGTCGCGTTCCGGGCTGCGAGCCGAGCGCGGGGCCGCGGCCTATGCGATTGCGAAGGCCGCGGTGGTCAAGCTCACCGAGGTGCTGGCGGAAGAGCTCAAGGACACGGGCGTTCGGGTCAATGCCGTCGTGCCGGCATTGATCGATACCCCAACCAATCGTCGCGACCTCCCCGCCCAGCTGCTCGCGAAGGCCGTGGCGCCGGAGGCGATCGCCGCAGTGATCGCGTTCCTCTGCAGTGACGAGGCTCAGGCCGTCACCGGCGCCGTCATCCCTGTCTACGGAAAGCTCTAGTCGCGGGCGGGGCCGTTATGCTGCTCGCATGCGGTCCGTCCAATTTGACATGCGCCAGATCCAGCGCGGCGCTCGTCTCCGGCGCTCGCCGTATTTCGAGGCTACCCAGCGCCACGGCTGCCAGGCATACACGGTCTACAATCACACCTTCCTTCCGAGCTATTACGCCGACCCGGTGGACGAGTACTACCACCTGATCGAGCATGTGGCCATCTGGGACGTCGGGGTGGAACGGCAGGTCGAAATCACGGGGCCTGATGCCCTCCGGTTGGTGCAGCGGCTCACGCCGCGTGACCTGAGCCGCTGCCAGGTTGGGCAGGGCAAATACGTGCTGATCACCACTGAGGATGGCGGCATTATCAACGATCCGGTTCTGCTCCGGCTGGCGGAGGACCGTTTCTGGCTGTCGCTGGCCGACAGCGACGTCCTGCTTTGGGCCAAAGGGGTGGCGGTCCATGGGGGCCTGCGCGTCGACATCGGTGAACCCGACGTCTGGCCACTTCAGTTGCAGGGTCCCAAGTCCAAGCCGCTCGTCCGCGACCTCTTCGGCGAAGCGGTGGCATCGATGCCGTACTACTACCTCCGAGACACCCAGCTCAACGGGATTCCTGTGGTGGTGACTCGAACCGGCTGGACTGGCGAGATCGGGTACGAGCTCTACCTCCGGGACGGCAGTCGGGGCCTGGATCTCTGGGATCGGGTGATGGACGCTGGCAAGCCCTACCAGCTGCGGCCCACCGGACCCTCCGACATCCGGCGCATCGAGGCAGGCATTCTCAACTACGGTGCGGACATGACCCTGGCGGACAATCCGTTCCAGGTCGGACTGAGCTGGATGGTTGATCTCGATCAGGAGGCCGACTTCATCGGCAAGGCCGCCCTCAACAGGATCAAAGGGGAGCCGATGACCCGGCAACTGGTCGGGGTGGAGATTGCCGGCGACCCGATCGAGTTCAATGAGACCAAGTGGGAGGTCCGGTACGACGGCCGTCCGGTCGGCCACGTCACGTCCGCGATCCATTCTCCGCGTCTGAAGAAGAACATCGGTTACGCGATGCTGTCCGTGCCGCACACCGCGGCTGGCACCGGCCTCCCGGTGCGCACGCCATGGGGCGAGCGCGAAGCCGTGGTCGTGCCGAAGCCGTTCATCGATCCAAAGAAGGAAATACCCAAGTCATAGCCCGACTTTTCCGGAATCATTTCGCCGCCCGGCGGGTTCTAACCACTAATGGCAGCCCGCCCGCCGGCGGCTGATGCGGCGCGCCGCCCAAGCTCCGCAGTGGCCGATTCGATGACCGCCCTCGGGCGGGCACGCCTGTTTGTCCTACTCGGGGGGCTGACAGCCTTCGGACCGCTCTCGATCGATATGTATCTGCCTGCCCTTCCGGCAATTGGGCGGGACCTGGCCGCCAGTGAGTCGCTGATCCAGCTGACCCTAACGGCGTGCTTGATCGGGCTGGCCATCGGCCAGGTGGTCGCCGGGCCGGTGAGCGACGCCTTGGGACGGCGCCGGCCGCTCTTGATCGGGGTGGCCGGATACGTGCTGGCATCGCTGCTCTGCGCGGTCGCTCCCACGGCGCCCATCCTGGTGGCCCTGCGGTTGCTGCAGGGTTTAGCCGGCGCGGCCGGGATTGTCATCGCCCGGGCGATCGTGCGCGACCTCTACACGGGCTCCGCCGCCGCGCGCTACTTCTCCCGGCTGATCCTGATCTTTGGGATCGCACCGATCCTGGCGCCGGTGTTGGGCGCTCAGATCTTGCGGTTTACCTCCTGGCACGGTATTTTTCTGGCGCTGGCGATAGTCACGGCGCTCCTCTGGCTCGGCGCAGCCCGGGCGCTGCCGGAGACGTTGCCGGTTGAGCGCCGTCGAAGCGGCAGCTTGGGCGACACCGTCCAGACCTTCCGGAGGCTGGCGGCCGATACCTGGTTCCTGGGCTATGCGGTGTCGGGTGGGCTGGGGTTTGGGGCGATGTTCGCCTATATCGCGGGGTCTCCATTCGTGCTGCAGGGCATCTACCACGTCTCACCCCAAACGTTCAGCCTGATCTTCGGCCTCAACGCGCTCGGCTTCGTCATCACCAGCCAGATCAACGGAAGCCTGGTGGGTCGAATTCCTCCGGCGCGACTCCTCACGGTCGGCGTCACGGTCACTGGGGTCGCGGGGCTGGCGCTCCTGGCAGTGATCCTTATCGGCGGCCTGGGCCTCGCCGCGGTGCTTCCTCCTCTGTTTGTGCTGGTCTCGAGCATCGGCTTCGTGGTGCCCAACGCGGTGGCGCTGGCCCTGTCGAGACACCCCGAGGCGGCTGGCACCGGGTCAGCCCTGCTGGGTGTGATCCAGAGCGGGATTGGGGCAGCCGGCGCGCCCCTGGTTGGCATCGCCGGGATCAGCACGGCTCTTCCGATGGCGGCCGTGATCGCGACTTCGGGCGTTGGCGCTGTCCTGGCAGGACTGCTGACCTCGATCCGACGCGGGCGCGGTCAATCGTCCTCCCCTCTGGCGGGGGAGGGTGGGGTGGCGGATGTTTCGGCCTAGGTCAGGCCGAGGCGTTCGGCCACTCGCATCGTGAGGTCCTCGAGGCTCAGAGTTCCATCGACCTCGATCACTCGGAGCGCCAGGGCAGCCGCCTGTTTGACCACCTCGCCCGTGAAGAGCTCATCACGGGCCAGCAGGTTGACCAACGCCCGCTCGGCATTGCTGGTCCTCCCCGCGATGTCCCAGGTGGATCCCCGCATCTCGACGGCCACGCGGCGAAACGGTGGCGTGGGAACGAGCCAAACGGCCTGATTCGGTCCGCTCAGGAGGGGTGAAACCAGCCGAGGCAGCAGCTTATAGCCCTCGGCCAGGATCGGAGGCTCCTCGGGGAGTGCGAGGAGGTCCTCCAGGATCAGGTGGAACCCCTCTCCCTGAAATCCGTGGAACGTCTTGAGCATCACCGATGGCGGGCGGTTCACCCACCGCTCGTCCATGTCCATGGCCAGGAAGTCGTGAAGCAGCGGATGGTCGACGGGGTTGGACCGGCGAGCATGGTCGGACTGCATGGGATCGCAGCTGTAGAGACGCAGTCCGTGGTCGGCGGCCAGTCTCGCAGCGACCGTCGTTTTGCCCGCCCCGCTTCCACCACCGATCCAGCGGACGTGTGGCAGTCGCTCAGCCAATTCCACGTTTCCCCTCCCTTCGGGGAGGGGCAGGGGAGGGTGCAGCCGCAGCGGTGTTAGACAGCCTGCTCGAGGTGGCCGCGCAGGATGTTCGACCGGCTCGGGTGGCGCAGCTTACGCAAGGCACTGGCCTCGATCTGCCGGATCCGCTCCCGGGTCAGGCCGAAGCGCTTGCCCACCTCTTCCAGGGTGCGCGGCTGGTCGTCGATCAGGCCGAAGCGAAGCTGGATCACGCGCCGCTCCCGCGGAGTCAGCGTGCCCAGCACGTCTTCCATCTCGTCCCGCAGCACCGTGGCGCTGGCCGCTTCGGAGGGAGCCACGGCATCCCGGTCCTCCACCACGTCCGCCAGCCGCGAGTCCTCTTCCTCGCCAATCGGGCTCTCCAGCGAGACGGGCTCCCGGGCCACCTTCATCAGCTCTCGAACCTTGTCCTCGGGCAGGCCCATAGCGGCGGCGACCTCGGCCTCGGTCGGCTCCCGGCCGAGCTCCTGCACCAGGTTGCGCGACGTCCGGACCAGCTGGTTCATGGTGTCGGCGATGTGCACCGGGATGCGAATGGTGCGCGACTTGTCGGCGATGGCGCGAGTGATCGCCTGCCGGATCCACCAGGTGGCATAGGTCGAGAACTTGAACCCGCGCCGCCAGTCGAACTTCTCGACGGCCCGGATCAAGCCGAGGTTACCCTCCTGGATCAGGTCCAGCAGGGGCAGGCCGCGGTTCAAGTACTTCTTGGCAACCGACACCACCAGTCGCAGGTTGGCCTCGGTAAGGTGCCGGCGGGCCTCGTCGGACCCACCCTCCATCGCCTGAGCCAGCTCGACTTCCTGCGCCTTGGTCAGCAGGCTCACCCGGCCGATCTCCTTGAGGTACATGCGGACCGGGTCATCGAGCACCGCGGCGTCGAGGCCTTCCGCCTCATCCTGAAGCTCGTCGTCGGCCTCCTCTTCCTCGTCCTCGCCGACGGTGATGCCCATCTCGCGGAACACGGCGGCCACCCGGAAGAAGTCGTCGGCATTGTCACCGGTGAGCGGGAAGGCCTCGACGATGTCATCCGGGCGCAGGAACCCCTGTTCCTTGCCCGTCACGATCAAGGATTCAGCTCGCCGGGCGAGCTCATTCTCGGGGGGGCGGATCAGGACTTTGGCCACGGACATGGTCTACCCACTCGGCGCCCAGGCCACACTCAGTGGCGGGCCGGCCGCGAAATGGTCTGTTGCTATGATATGACAACCGACAGAATTTGGCATCCAGGGGCACAAAATGGCAGCAACAGCAGAGCGAAATGGGCGGGGGCCTCGGATCACGCTCCAGCTCGACCGGACGCACCAGGAGTTCCTGAAAGCGCACCGGCGCCAATACGGGCTGACCGCCTCCTGGATCATCCGCCGCCTGATCGAGAACCAGGTCGCCTCTGGCCGCGATCTGCTGGGGAAGCCGCTGGGCGGGCCCCGCGGGCGCCGTCTGCGCCGCCCCAAGATCCAGGCGTCTGCCGCTGAGTCAGCCGCCGCCGGCTGAGCCGACCCCCCTCCCGACCGAGTTCTTGGCGCGCCTGGCGCAGGCGGACACCGTCCTGGTTACCTCCCGAGACGGTTTCCGGGAAGGCACCGTCCGGGCCTGGTTCGTGGTCACCCCGCCGGGCGTGGTGTACCTGTTCACCTCGGCCTATTCGGTGAAGGCCGTCCGCTGGCGCTCGGATCCCTGGGTGCGGTTGACCGTTCCCGGAACCAGCGTCGCATCGGAGGGCCGGGTTTACGGCGTGCCCGAGTCCGAGGTGGAGGCAGTGGCGCCGCAGATCGTCGAACGCTGGGGAATGTGGGGCGCCACCACGCCCGAAGGTCTGAAGCGGCTCATCCGCGACCGCCAATACGTCCTCCTGCGCGTAGAGGCTTCCTGAAGCCACCTGAGAACGCGACAGGGTGCCACTCAGCGCCGCGACACGGTGGACTGGGCGTGCGAGGATACCAGCGTGGATGTCGACATCGAGGCCTCCGTCCTGGCCCGCCGTGGACTGACTCGCGAGCAAGTGGGCTGGCTCGGGGAGCATGACCTGGACCGTGCCAACCTTCTGGGGAGCGAGGGGCGGCTGCAGTCCTACCTCCCGGTCGTCGATAGCCGGCGAGTGGACCGGGCCTACGCCTGGGACGGTATCGGGCAACCCTGGTTCGTCCAGGTCAAGGGAACGAGTGTCGCGCGTTCGGATGGCCGCTACAGCTGGAACATTCCCGCCGCGCACTTCACGCCCTACGAGCGGTTCTTGGTGGTCTTCAGCATCATCGACGTCACCCAGGGCCGCCTCCAGGACCCGGTCTGGTGTGTGCCTGCCGACCATCTGGTCCGGCTGGCGGGCCGTGGGTACGACCGTGCGACCGGTGCGATGCTCGAGATCACGGCTTCGCCCACCGGTCGGGATGCGATGAGTCGCTACAGAACGACGTTGGCCGCGCTTTGGGAGCGGCTGGCCCCCTCCCCGCGACTGCCGGCTGTGGGCGCGATCCAGGAGTTTCCATCGTTGCACCAGGATCAGGGCGCCTTCTACGAGCTGTCTCAGATCGTGGAACTCCTGCGTGGCAGCGACGACGACCTGCTGCCTTTCAGGCCGGCCAGCGATATCACCGGCCGCGACCTGCTGATCCAGCAGGTGGACTCTGTCCGTGCGCTGTACCTGCAGATCAAAGGCACAGCTCGCCTCGAGGCACCGAACAACATCCGCCACCTGGTTCGCCGGCGCACCTTTGTCCCGGCGGAGGACTTCTGGCTGGGCTTTTACTATTTCGAACAGCCCCTGCGGCGCTTCTTCCCCGACTGCTGGCTCGTGCCCTCGCTCGAGTTTGCCCGGCGGACGGCGGACCAGCACGACGCGACCGTGCTCACCTTCGATACCACGTTGACAGAGGAGCACGATCGCTGGCGAGAGTTTCGCCA
This sequence comes from Chloroflexota bacterium, assembly GCA_005880615.1. Classification (GTDB taxonomy): domain Bacteria; phylum Chloroflexota; class Dormibacteria; order CF-121; family CF-121; genus CF-121. The sequence continues at coordinate 34,538 of VBID01000122.1, read as the reverse complement.
TGCGATGAGCGATCAGGCGGCGGTGATCCGGTCCGCGCTTGGCGCGCTGCCAGCCTGAGAGCAACGATCGTCCCCTGCCCTAAGCCCCGTGGATCCGGGTAAGGGAGGACTCGGGGAGGGGTGCTAGGCGGCCGACTGCTGCGGTCCCCGGGCCTGGCCCAGCCGCTCGATCATGCGAGCGTTGGCAAGGGAAACACCCAGCTGATTGGCCAGGATGGTCACCAGCCGGAGGTGGTCACCGGTGTACTGGTTGAGACCAAGCTTGGACACCACGACCACACCTAGCACCTCCTGCTTGAAGAGGACCGGCGCCACCACCATGGATTCGTTCACCTTGCGGGCCAGACTGGCTTTCGGATGCCGGTTGGCGTCGCCGACGACGATTCCCCGTTTCATCTCCGCCACCGAGCCGGCTATGCCTTCGCCGACGGCGATCTCCTGCACGGCCGGCATCTCTGCCACTTCCGCGGGGGCCGACCGGCTGAGGTAGCCGGGTACCAGCCGCTGGCTCTCCTCCTGCAAGAGCAGAATGCCGCACTGATCGTTCGGCACCATGGCCGCCACGGTTTCCGCCACGGCCCGGCAGATATGCTCGACGCTCTCCTCGATTCCCAGCCGGTTGCCCAGGCCCTCCAGGGTCTGGAGCTGCTGGACCCACTCGCGCGGGGTCGAGCCCTGTCCCTCCTCCGGGACGCGGTGGCTGATGGCTTCCACCTCACCGGTTCGCACCACGACGGTCAGGGCGTCCACCACCCGGGGGTCAAACTGCTTGCCGGCCTGTTCCCGGAGTTCGGCCAAGATTTCATCCTGCGCCAGGGCCGGGCGATAGGGGCGGTCTGACGCCATGGCATGGTAGGCCGTGCACACGTGTAGGATGCGGGCCCCCAATGGGATGGCACGCCCCGCCAGGCCGTCCGGGTAGCCGCTCCCGTTCCAGCGCTCGTACTGGGCCCGAATCACGGGTGTGATCCCCGCCAGGGCAGGGACAACTGAGAGGATCCGCTCAGCGATGACGGGGTGCTGCCGGATCATGGTCAGCTCGTCGTCGGTCAACTTGCCCGGCTTGCTCAGGACATACCCCGGCAGGCCGACTTTTCCGACGTCCTGCAGGACCGCCGCGTATTCCAGCAGCACGAGCTGGCGCTTGCGCAGACCCAGGCGGCGGGCCACGGCTACCGCCAGGGCCGCGCTCCCCCGGGAGTGGGCCTCTGCCGACCCTTCCTTGGCGAAGATGGAAGCGGCCAGGGCGCTGATGGTGGCCACGTAGCTCTCCTCGATCTGGCGCCGCTCCTCCACGGCCTTTCGCTTGTCGACACCCATGGTGCCCATCATCCGGGCCTGGACATAGGTAAGCAGTCCGATCACCGATACCAGGACCAGCAACGATCGGTCGTAGTAGCCGGACCAACCGGCCAGCAGCGGGATGGCGGCGGCCACCGCACCCAGGAGCGCCGCCGCCATGGCCGTCCGCAGCGGTAGCAGGGCGGCGGTAAACACGGCCGCGGCGATCAGGATCGGGAGGAGGTCGCGCGAGCGTGCGTTCCCGACCAGGCTCAGGTAGAGCAGGGGGAGCGCAATCCCGATCACGATTGAGCCGAAAACCTGGTCGGTCGGGATGCGGATCCAGGGCAGGATCCAGAGCAGGATGCCGAGCAGGTACCCGATGGCCGGAACGATCCACACCGACCATGAGGACACGTGCAGGCCCGGACCGGAGTAGGTGGCGAGCACCCGGGCCGAGGTAACAGCCCAGAAGGCGATGGCGACCACCCGGAAAACGGACTTCGGAATCTTGAGCCCCCGTGTCTGCGGCAGACGAAGCGTGCCCTCGCGGGCTTGGGTGGCGAGGCGCTGCAGGGTGGGGACCACCTCGCGCAGCAGGCGGCGCAGGCGGCGAAGCTCACGGCGAGCGGCCACCCGTATCTGTTTGGGTTGGATGGCGGCTCGTCGCCCCGGCTCGACGCGTTGGTAGCGCTTCATGTCGGGCGTCCGGTCCCGGGCGGCGCCTGGACCTTCACCAAAACAACGGCCGCCCATCGACGAACTTGCCGCGTAAATTTGCAGGTAGCGGGGTACGCTTGTGGTATGCCTAGGCAGGTCGGCGCTCCATCGGTAGGGGACCGGATCGTCCGGCTGCTGGCTGGGACGCCGGTTCGCGATCGGCGCCGCTTCATCGGTCCGGTGGTCGCTGCCGTGGGCGCCGCGGTTCTCATCTGGCTGGCCATGCCCCACGCCCCCTGGTACGTCAAGCTCCCGCTAGCCCTCCTGGCTCTGGGCTATATCGGGGCGCAGTCTGCCGCCTACCTGGGGCACGGCGACGAAGCCGAGCCTGGCGCCTCACCGCCAGACGCTGGGGACTCTTCCTCCTCCTTGCGGAGAGGGTCGTAGAGGGCGTCTCACCAAGCGATGAGCTCCATGAAACCCGGCGCGATGCCCAAGCCCAGTGAGCAGGCGAAGACCGCTTTCCGGGCGCTCATGCCTAAAGACGCCGCGGTCTCGCTCCGCCCGATGTTTGGCAACCTGGCGGCCTTTGTCAACGGCAATATGTTCGCTGGCCTGTTCGGCGAAGCCCTCTTTGTCCGTCTCCCGGACGACCAGCGCGACCAGCTCAAGAAACAGGGCGGCACGGACTTCGAGCCGATGCCGGGCCGGGCGATGAAAGGCTACGTGTGCGTGCCTGGCGGCTGGCAGAAGAAGCCGGCCGCAGCCCGGGGCTCGATTGCTCGATCCCTGGCGTGGTCGCGGGGTCTGCCACCGAAAAAGAAATAGCCGGCGCCCGTGGGGACGCCGGCTATCGCGTTGGGGGGGCCTGCCCCTACTTGCGCCGGTAGAAGAATGAGAGCGAATTGGCCCCGGCCACCCCGTTCACCTGAACGGTGACCGAGAGGGTCGTGGAGCGCGGCCCGGGTGGGGTGACGGCCGTGCAGGTCGTGGTGCTGCTGCAGCTCACCCCGGTGGCTGCGTTGGTGCCAAACGCGAAGGTCGTGGCACCGGCAGTGGTCGAGAACCCAGTCCCCGTGATCGTGACCGAGGTCCCGCCGGCAGGCGGCCCGGCCGTGGGATTGATGGTGCTCAGCACTGGGAGGTAGGTGAACGAGACGGCGTTGGAGGTGATGCCGCCGACCGTGGCCGTGACGCCGACCGGCCCGCCCACGCCCGGCGGGGAGACCGCGGTGCAAGCGGCGGCGCTGCTACAGGTGGCGGTCACCTGGTTGGCGCCAAAGTTGACCACGGTCGCGGTCCCTCCGGCTGACAGCCCGCTGCCCTGGAACGTGACGGTGGTTCCACCGGCCGCCGAACCGGAGGTGGGGCTGATGGAGCTGATCGCCGGGCCAGGCGGCGGCGCGGACGCCCCCAGGGTCAACCGCGCCACGAAGGTCGCCCATTCGCAGTTAGTGGTGCTGGCGCCCGCGTACTCACCCGCCACCCAGACGTCGGTGGGACTGGCCGGGTCGAGGGCCGCCCCGGAGTAGTCGCCCCAGCGAGAGAAGCACGTATAGAGCCCCTGTCCGGGCTGAATCGTCTGCGGGGTGACGACCTGTTGCGGGGCCGAGCCGGCTGGCTGGCCGGTGATGCGCACGCCGACGTAGTCCGACAGCGAGGAGATGTTGTAAACGACGTACATGTCACCGGCGTTGTCGAGGTGCACGGCCGGGAAGAAGAAGCCAGTCCCCGCCCGGCCCAGGTCGAAGTTCTGGTTGACGGTCAGGCTGGCGGTCGATACCTGGATCAGGCGCGGGCACGGCCGCACCACCAGGTCACCGGGCGGGGTGCAGGCATCGTTGCCCACCGTCCACAGGTTGCCGTTCTGCCAGACCGTGGTCAGGAAGCGGTCGTCGTTGGTGTCGATGGAGGCGGGCAGTCCCGGCTGGTCGGCCTTCGGTGGCCCCGAGGTGCCGGCGATTGCCGGGTCCGACTCATTCCAGGCCAGCGTGCCGGTGGCCGGATCGCCGGTGATAGAGACCACGCCGATGGCGGGATACCCGCGGTTGCAGCCGGAGTAGCCGCAGTCGCTGTTGTTATAGGTCATGTACTCCGTGGCGGTGGCGGCCAGTTCGATGGCGGGCACGATGCTGACCCGGGTCGAATCGGGACCGATCGCTCCGCCGGGGATGCTGCTGGCGCTGGCCAGCATGGCCGCCTTCGAGAACACATAGGTGGATTGGCCAAGGAAGAGCGCCCCGCTCAGGAAATCATTGAAGGAGATGGCCACCTTATCAGTACTCACCCCGATCTTTGGCTGATCGTGGAGCACGTTCGATGAGTCGCCCGCGAAGTAGATGTGCCAGGTGCCCGCCGGGTCGTCGGTGTCCGAGAGGCCGAACACCAGGCGGCTGCCTAGGGCCTGGGTGAACGCCACGCCATTGGCGAACCAGCGTCCGCTAATGGCGTCGTACAGCACGCGCGGGTCGGAGAACGTGTAGCCAGCCGGTAGCTGGAAGAACAGGTTGAGGTCGAAGATCTTGACGAGGGTGCCCGATTTGGTCCAGACCGTCCCGCTGCTGTTGACCATCTCCAGCAGCGCGGCTGGCCCGGCGGCGATCTGTGGATCGGGAGGCGCGACTGCCTGATCGTTGCCCAACGCGGCGACTTGCTGGCTCAGGGTCACCCCGGTAAACCCGGTGACAACCTGCTCCGTGGCGGTGCTGGCGGTGGCCACCGTCGCGCTCTCGGGCGGCACGGCGACCTGGACCGAGGAGCCGTGATCCGAGCGGATCGGATTCCCGGTGTGGCGGAAGGGACGAACGCCCCCGCGATGCGAATTTGTCTGGACGGTGGGCAGGTTTCGGACGGTGACCTCCCCGACCTCCGCGGCCGTGACGGCCCCAAAGTGCGGCTCACGCACGCCCTGGGCGGACGCGGAGACGGAAACGAAGGGAAAGATCACCAGCGTTGCTAGGCCGGCAACAACACTGCGAGTGAACGCGCGCATCATTTTTGCACCCCCACGATGACTGCCTCGGTGCCGGGATCATAGGCCGGGTTCCCTCGATTCGCAAGAGAACACGATGAGTACGACTCCTTGCATTGCCGGCGTGGACCGAGGGTGGGCCCGGGTGTGCCGACGCCTCGATGACGTATGAATGAAGCATGCCCGCCTGGTCCGTATGCCCTGGATGCGCGCTCCAGCTGCCGGCCAGCGGTCAGCCGCCCGACCGGCGCCAGAACGCGTCACCCGAATGCTGGGCGGTCTACGGTGAAGTGCTCGGCTTCGAGCTGGGTCACCTCGTCCCGCTGGGCAAGTATCACCAGCTGATGGTGGACACCTACGGCGCGCAGCACGCCGGAAATGACGCCCGCAGCATTCGCGTCACCTATTCATTGGTCGGCCTGTTTCTCACCCTGGAGCGAGGCCGGGATGGACTCGAGGTTCGACGCGCGCACCAGCGGATGGGCAAACCGGACCCCTCCTGGCCATCGTTTGACCGTCCCCGGGACGTTGGTACCGTCACCGTGCTCGATGTGGCCGAGGCCGGCGTTCGAGCTGGCTCGGTGGTCGGCCACGCCGATGCCGTGGGACGGTGGGCGCGATCCGTCTGGCAGGCCTGGTCCGCGCAGCATCGCGCCGCCGGGGCCCTGGCCGGGCGCCTCCTGGGCGATGCCGGACTCATGCGATAGGCTCTCTCTCGACGTGGAGATGAACCCGTACCCGGCCGCAGGCATCGAAGTGCGGCTGATCCAACGCTTTGTCGCCTTGGGGCGCCGTCGCGTCCTCGAGATCGGCTGCGGCGATGGCCGGCTGACGATGCAACTGGCGCGCCTGGCCGCGTCGGTGGTCGCCGTCGATCCCGATCGCGAGGCGCTCTGCGAGGCTCAAGCAGCTGCCAGGCAGCAGGGCATCAGGAACGTGCAGTTCGTCTACGGCGCCGGGGAGACCCTCCGCCGGGTGGGCGCCCCGTTCGATGTCGCCGTCTTCAGCTGGTCGCTGTGATGAACCGCGTTGCGGGGCATGGTCCATGCCCTTCACGCGGTCCGGGGAGTCCTGCGGGCAAAAGGCGCTGCCGTCAGTATCACACCCGAGCGCTTCGACGCCCGGCTTGCCGTGGTCAGTGGCTCGCGTCGGTTGCCGGCCGGCAAGCTTGTGAACCCATCGTTTGACCGCTACTTGCTGGCGGCCGAGGCCGCGCTCGATCGGGTGGTCAGAGACGGGTCCTTCACCCTGGAGGGGAGGCGCCGGCATCGGTATCACATCCGCTTGAGAGGCCCCGGGGATCTTCCCGAGTACATCGATCTGCTGGGAACTCCCCGCCCCCGGCTATCTGCGGGGAGCTGGCCACGGCTGCGCACCCTCTGGCGCTCTAGCTCGCCAGCCTCCCGCCTCGAGATCACGGACGGCCTGGTGATCACGGCACTCCGCCGAACCTCTTAGATAGTCCCCTCGCTTCACTCTTCGTCCCTCCCTTCAGGGAGGGGTAGGGGAGGGTGCAGCCGAAAGGGTAGGTACCCCTTGGCCTATGCCCTGAGGAGCGACGGCAAGTCGTACGTGACGCCGGTCAGTTGCTCCGAGATCTCCCAGAGACGTCGGGCGTCCGCGGCGTCCCGCGCCCGGTCAGTCGCCTGGACCAGGGTTGGGTAGCCCCGTTGCTCGCCGCGGCCGTCGGGGCCGACATAGGATCCACCCTCGAGGCCCGGGGCCGTTGCCGCGTACAGAATGGGCAGCGACCCCATCTCGGCGGTCTGGGCGATGAAGCGATTCGACAACCGCATGACCAGTCGCTCGTGGAGCGGCGGCGCGCTCAGCTGCAGATTGGTGGCGGAGTAGCCAGGATGGGCCGCCACGCTGATCAGTGGCAGGCTCGCTGCCTTGAGCCGCCGGTCGAGCTCAAAGGCAAAGAGCAAGTTGGCCAGCTTGGACTGAGCGTAGGCGCCCCACCGCGAGTAACGGCGCTCTCCCTGCAGGTCGTCGAAGCGCATCTGACCACGCTTGTGCGCATTGCTGCTCACGGTGACCACCCGCGCCCCCGGCTGGTCGCGGAGTGCGGGGAGGAGCAAGCCGGTGAGTGCGAAGTGACCCAGGTGATTGGTGCCAAACTGCAGCTCGAAGCCATCCATGGTGCGCTGGTACGGTGCGGCCATCACCCCCGCGTTGTTGATCAGCAGGTCCAGGCGGCGGTGGCCGGCCAGGAAGCGCTGACTAAAGGTCCGGACCGAGTTCAGGTTGGCGAGGTCGAGCTGGGCCACCTCGAGACTCGCCGAGCGAACCGTTAGGCGAATCGCCGCGGCGGCGGCTTCGGCTTTCGCGAGGTCCCGGCTTGCGATCAGCACCTGCGCGCCGTGGCGAGCCAGCTCGCGCGCTTCAATCAAGCCCAGACCGCTGTTGGCACCCGTCACGATGGCGGTGCGGCCGCCCTCGTCCGGAATTTGTTCCGCAGTCCACATCGTGCCCATACTCTTCACCTGATATCGGCCGGCAGGTCCGATTATTCCGTCACCGTTTCGTCCTCCTCATATATTGATGATCGACCTGATGGTCCACGAGGAAAGCCGCCGCGCCCAGTCGTTCGGCCAGGACGCGCAGCGGTACGAGCGAGCCCGGCCCTCGTATCCCACCGCGCTGATCGATGAGCTCGTCGGCGGACCGTGCCAGCGTGTGCTCGACGTCGGCTGCGGAACGGGAAAGGCGGCACGCCTGCTGGCCGCCCGGGGATGCCACGTGCTCGGCGTCGAGCCCGACGAACGCATGGCGGCGGTCGCCCGCTCGTATGGCATCCCGGTCGAGGCGGCGACCTTCGAGGCCTGGGATCCGTCTGGCCGCACTTTCGATCTGGTGGTCTCCGGGCAGGCCTGGCATTGGGTTGACCCCGCCGTGGGTCCGGTAAAAGCCGCGGCGCTCCTGGCCGGCGGGGGTCGGTTAGCGGTGTTCTGGAACGTGGCGACCCACGATCAAAAGACGCAGGCCCTGCTCGATCGGGCCTACGCGCGGCATGCGCCGGCTCTCCGGATGGGCTACGTGCCGATTGGGAAGACTCGGGCCGAGGACTCGGCCCATATCGCCGCCATCACGGCCCCCGGGTTGTTCGAGATACCCGAGCTCCGTGCGTATGTCTGGGAGAAACGGTATTCGGTCGATGAGTGGCTGGACCAACTCGGCACGCACAGCGACCATCTGCTGCTTCCGCCGGGGCAGTATGCCGCCCTGATGGAAGCTGTCGGCGCGGCGATCGACGAGTTAGGTGGCGGCATCACGATCGCCTATCACACCGAGCTGATCCTCGCCCGGCGTCGCGATTACTTCTTGCCTTCCGGCTTAGGTTTCCATCACCGATAGGCTGGGAGCGTGCCGCGAATTTGTTGGCCTGTCCTTTCAGGGTGGCGTAGGGGAGGGTGCCGCGGAGGTCACTGTGTCTCTCCGAACTCGGGACCAAACTGGTTCGGTTGGCCAGGCTGCGCCGGCCGATCCACGCTGATCGCCCAAGCCGGGTGAATTTCCGCCCAGTTTTCAGCCGCCCGTCCCTGGTAAAGCACGCGGTGCAGGATGTTGGTGTCGATGACGTAGGGTCCGGAGGCGGTGATGTGATCGCCCGGAGCCGGGGTTCGGGGGTCGATGAAGCCCCCCGCGTCGGCATTGTTGGTGCGGAAGAGGATGCCCTGTGGGCGCTGGGGAATAATCTCCACCACCAGGTGGGGTCCTGGCTGATCGGCACACACCTGGATGGAGTTGGCCGGCTTCAGGAGGCCGACGAATTGGGGATCCAGCCGAAGCCGCAGGTGGATATCGCCATCGGGCTCGACCTTGAGGCAATCGACGGTGCCGCTCACCGTCCGGCAGCGATCGACCAGGCGAAGCCGTCCGGAGAGATACACCCCCGCCAGCGGTGGACCCCACTTGCATTCGCCCGCCTGCAGGGTGAACTTGACAAACGGAATCTGAACCCAGTAGTAGCTGGTCACAGCCAGCAGCACGACGGCTACGACCAAGCCGAGCCCGACGGCCGCCAACAGACCGCCTCGGTGTGGAAGAGCCGCCATGCCCACACATTAGCCCGAGCGGGCACCCGCTCATAGAACGAAGACGACCCAGCGCTGGAGCCGACGGGGAGGCTCGAACTCCCAACCCATGATCTACAGATCACATCACGTGCTCGAAGCACTCGGCCGGATCGCCCCACGAGCCCTTTGCTGCCAGCGACGCCCTGATCACGCTTGGGCTTAGCCCGAGAGGTCCTTGTCCTCCATCTCCCAGGCGTGATCCATGACGTGATAGGCGCTGTGGCGGATGAGGAACGGCAGCGTCCACGACACCATCCGTTTCCCCTCGCCGCGGTTGTAGGCACGCATCGCTGCGACGTACGCTTCCCGATGAGCCACGAGGCCGTCCGCGCTGAGCGCGTCGCCCTCCGGTATCCGCAACCCCAACCGCTTCGCGAACTCTTCGCTCTCGGTGCGGATGGTGTGGCGGATGATCCTGTCGCGGTCGCGCCCGCCGCCGCGCGGCCCCTTGCGCATCTCCGCGGACACCCGCCCCGCCACGCCGTCGAAAAACGCCCAGCAGGCCCGCAGCAAGTTGATCTTGCGGTCGATCTCGGTGTCGCCCATCGGTCCCTGTTCCGAGCTCGACGGCGAGAAAGAGATGCCCCAGAAGTCGGTCGAGCCTGTGCCGACCCGGTCCTCGATCACGTCGAGGCGACCGGTGGCGTCGAACTCGTCCGCCATCCCGGCCGCGACGGCGATTGGACGGTAGCGCTGGCGATACGATTCGAGCGTCGCGAGCGACAGGTCGGGCGTCCTGGCGCCCCGGCTCCAGCCAGGCCAGTCGATGGCGAACGCCACCGCCATCTTCCCCTTGGGACCACGTTCGAGGACGGTGCGGACAGGCATATCGGCCCATGGTAGCGCGCGACCATGCCATCTCCGGCAGGACCGGAGGCGGTGTTGTGGTCAAAGTGCAGGCAGACGCTGTTCACCAGATATCCAGGCAGGAAACGAGCTGACTAAGCGAGATGGATGCTGTCTGTTTCAGCTCGGCTGCTATTCGAGAAAGGCGAGAGTCACCGCAGCGAATAATGGCGAGCTTCCAATGTTGTAGTGGGTTAGCCCCGGGAGGATCGCGAGCGCGTGCCCGCCCTCTGGCCGGCCCTCGGCCATCCAGCCGCCGTCCCTGAGCCCGCCACCGAGCAGCTTGAACACCTCGACGTAGTGGCTCGGCGGCGCCATGTCGGCATCCGCAGCGACGATCAGCGTCGGCACCCTAAGACCGCGGACCTCTTCAGTGAAGTCGAAGTCCTTCGCCATCGATGCCCCGATCTTGTCCAGTAACCGAGGGAAGTCCTCAGGGCGTGGCGCGACTCGTTGGTAGAGCTGGTACATAGGCGTGTCTTTCATGAACTCGGCGGCGGCTGCGTTCACCTGGCCCTGCTGCACCCGCATCTCCGGGTAGATCGCGTCGGGCCGGATGTTCGCGGAAACGGCCACGAGCCGACGGACCTTCGATGGGTACTTCGCCGCCGTGTGCAGGGCTACGCCGCCACCCAGCGAGTACCCGACGACGTCTGGGCTGGCCAGCGCGAGGTGGTCGATCAGCGCCGCTATGTCGTCGGCCATGAGACGTGGGTCGATGGGTCGATCGATGTCAGCGGTGCGGCCATGTCCTTGCAGGTCGACGGCGACGACCTGGTGGCGCTGCGCGAGCAGTGGCAGAACAGGGCCGAACGTCTCGCCCGACATGAGTCCACCATGCAGCAGGATCAGCGGGCGCCCAGCCCCGTGAGTTTCGTAGTAGAGGTTGATCCCGTTGACCGCTGCGTACTGGGCGTTGCGCTTCACGTCGGTGGTCCAATCGGTCTTCATGCTTGTGCTCCTCGCGTACTCAACAGAACTCGTGTCAAAAATGAAGACTCCGCCTGAGCCTGGATTTCATCGGAGGCGCTAGTCACGCCGACAAGGCATTCTCCGGGGTGGCAGAATGGCAGATCCTTACGGTCGTTTGGGTGGGCGCTCATCGACGAGGGTTGTGGCGTGAGGAAGAGCCTCCAGGCGTTCGATGGGGATGGGCTTGCCCGACACTTCGCTGTGTCCATATGTTCCCTGTGCGATACGCTCGAGCGCTCTGTTGACCTGCGCGAGTTCCTCCCGATCCCGGGCATTTTCGTCGATCTCCGCCTCTCGCTCGGAGAGGAGATTTGCTTCGTCCTCGAAATCGCCGACTCCGGACTCGTCTCGCACCGTCTCTTGAACGCCTCGTTTGTTGGCGGCGATGCGCGACTCGATGGCGTCGCGCTCCACCTTGAGTCGCTCCTCGAAGCGGCGAATGTCTTCTGAGCGCAACATGTGTGACCTCCTCCGTCCAGCCCAATGGTAGCGCCGCGGGTCGCGCGGTGGAGGCCCTTTGCTTCAATCGAGGGAGGGATGGACGGAAAGAGCAACCTGCAGCAGCGCTTAGCGATTCTGCTCCGTGAGGCGGAGCGGGCGCACAGCGACTATGACAAGTCGCTTAGACACCGCGATGACGACTGCCCCACCGTCCGCGGCCTATATTGCAGACGGCCTGGGCGGCCTAAATTGACATCTGGAGCCGACGGGGAGGCTCGAACTCCCAACCAATGGTTTACAAAACCATTGCTCTACCATTGAGCTACGTCGGCCTGGCCCGATTTTAGTGCTATCGAGCCGACGGGGTTTTTCAGGCAGTCACGACATTGGCGTGTGCCGGCTGGAGTGGATCGATGTTGATCTGGTTGACGGGCGCCGATTCGCCCACGAACGTGGTGACCCAGTTGTTGCGGGCGGGATCCCACCAGGTCACCAGGTAGTGCTGGCCGGGCGGCAGGATCAGCGAAAAGTTGCCGTGGGCATCTGTGGTCGTGGAGTAGATCTGGCCGCCGCTGTCGTCGTAGGTGTTCGGGGCCACGATCCGCCAGTGGGTGGAGATCCGGAGTGGGCGGTTGGGGATGGGGTTGCTGTTGCCATCCATCAGTTCGCCGGTCAGGGGTTGGGGGGTGGCCAGCGCCGCGGCGGCCTTGGCGGCCCAGGTTGACTTGGGGTAGTCCTTGACCGTCTTGCCCATGGCATCCCGGGCCTGGTCGTAAAGCTTCTGGGTCACGTAGTAGAGCCCAGCCAGGTAATAGGTGTGGGGCAGTGTGTCGGTGAGGGCCAATTTGGCCTCCGGGCTGTCGGGGAATTCCTTGATGAGGTTCTGGTACCAGATGATGGCGTTCGGATAGTCGGGCTTGGTCGCATAGCTGGCGGCATAGGCGGCGTAGGTGGTAGCCATCGCCGCCGCGGTCTTGGCCTTGAGCAAGCCGGCCGGGTCGTAATCCGCTACGCGGCGGTATTGGCTGATGGCCGTGTCGTAATTCTTCTGTTGGGCCAGCGAATCCCCCCACGCCAGGAACATGGCGGCCAGGCCGGCATTCGCCTTGGCTTGCCAGTCGGCGAAGCTGCTGGTCACGGCGGCGTCGAACTGCGGCTCGGCCTGATCGAACTTGCCTAGCTGCGAGAGGTCCTGGCCGAACTCGAAGTGGGTGCGGGCCAGGCCTAGCTCTGACCGTTGGGCCAGGTCGCTCAGGATCAGGCGGCCCACGGCGTTGCCGGCGATGGTATCGGCCGTCTGGTACTGGGCCAGGGCGCTGGCGTACTGATGCTGGTTCTCCAACGATTGTCCCTGGCTAAACGCGTTGCTGGCATAGGCATAGCCTCCACCGAGGGTGGCCAGCACCAGCAGCAGCACCACCGGCACGATCAACAGGCCCGCGCGGCTCGGCCGCGCCGGGGGCACCGGCATCGGCGGCGGCGGGGGGTCGGGGACGACCGGCGTCTGCCAGGCCTGGCTCATGCGCTGCTCGCTTCCATAACGCCCCGACCCCGGCCTTCTTGTGCGTGCCGATTGGCGTTTCGGCTTGACCGCCGACCAGCCGACCCCGTACAGTAGAAGGCCTGATTCTTGATTAAATCGATCTAGATAGTCAACTATTAGAAGGAGAGGAACGTCATGGCAACGAGTGCAACCGAGGTGAGTCGCGCCGGGTATGCCCACCCCGAGGTGCTGGTCGATACCGCCTGGGTGGCGGCGCATCGGACCGACCCGAAGGTCAAGGTCGTGGAGGTGGATGTCGATACCACCGCCTACGACAAGGGGCACGTGCCGGGCGCCATCGGCCTGGACTGGCGCAAGGACCTGCAGGCCCAACCGGTTCGGGACCTGCTGCCCAAGGATCAGTTCGAGGCGCTGCTGTCGCGGCATGGAATCAGCGCCGACGACACGATCATCGCCTACGGCGACAACAACAACTGGTTCGCCGCCTGGTTCGTCTGGAACTTGAAGTATTACGGCCATCGCGACGTCCGGCTGATGGATGGCGGTCGGAAGAAATGGGAGGCCGAAGGCCGGGAGCTGGCGACCGAGAGCCCGGCCGCCAAGCCGGCCCAGTACCGTGCCTCGGATCCCAACGCCAAGATCCGCGCCCTCCGCGACGACGTCCGCAGCCGCTACCAGGACTCGGGCTCCAGGCTGGTCGACGTCCGCTCGCCCAAGGAATACAGCGGTGAGCTGCTGGCACCCGAGAACCTGCCCCAGGAAGGCGCCCAGCGAGGCGGCCACATCCCCGGAGCCGCCAACATCCCCTGGGGACAGGCGGTCCGCGAGGACGGGACCTTCAAGTCGGCCGACGAGCTGAAGGAGCTCTACGGGAGCAAAGGCGTCACCCCGGACAAGCAGGTGATCGCCTACTGTCGGATCGGCGAGCGCTCGTCGCACACCTGGTTCGTCCTGCAATACCTGCTCGGATACCCGAACGTGCGCAACTACGACGGGTCGTGGACCGAGTGGGGGAGCCTGATCGGGGCGCCGATCGAGCGCTAAACATCTGCGGGGAGGGTGTCAGCTGCCGCCCTCCCGTGTGCGTTTGACGGGCCGGTAGCGGTTTTCGCGGTGCCGTTGCATCACCCACGCCGCCATGACGGGCGGTCACGATGTGGTGCGCCGGGATGACTTCCGACGACCCACCTCGTTATTGACTCCAGCAATCATGCCCGCGATGCGCGGGCCACGGAGTCTCGTAGGGGGGTTGGTGCGTCGTGCGGGGGTTACGGCGGGCTGTCTTCATCCTTGTGGCTGTTGGCCTGGCCACCGCGATCCCGATGTCGGCCGCCGCCAGCGAGACCCTGCTCCAGTCGGGCATCCAGCAGTCTGCGACGAACTTCGACCAGGCTCTGACCCGCGCCATCACGGGCGGCCTGGACCCGGTCAGCGCCGATCAGCTCATGTGGCGCTACGACCAGGTGATGCATCCGGCACCCACGTCCTGGTGGCAGACCCCGCTTCGCGATCACCAGCGCCTGGACCACCTCGCCACTCTCCAGGCGGACCTGGACGGGGCGTACGCCCGCAGCCGGAGCGAGCAGCGCGATGGCTTCCTCCGCACCCTCCATCTCTGGAATCAGCTCGTCGTCGAGGCGCACCAGGGCGGGGTTACGACGGACGGCCTGGATGAGACCCAGGGGCGCTTTGCCCACTACGCCACGCTGGCCATCACCCCCAATGACTTCTCGACGCTGAGCCATGTCCTCGGCGACCACTTGCTGATCCTCCAGGATCGGCTGAGCGAGTTCCGAGCAGCCAGGACCGCGACCTCGGTGAGCCTGGCCAGTGCGCGGTCGCTGCTGGCGACGGCCGAGCAGTATCCGGAACTGGACCTCGCTGCGTTTGCCAGGCAGATCACGGCGGCGGCCGCCCAGGTTCCGGATGTCCATTCAAGCGCGGGGTTCGCGCCGGTTGAGGACCAGCTCACCCAGATCGCGCTCGGCCTCCAGGGGCTGCTCGACGCCCGCGCCGGGGCGTACGCGCAACTCAACGACGCCCGCGCCACCCTGGCGACCGCCCGCGCCGATGGGCTGCCGGTGGCCGATCCCGCGGGCGCCATTGCCAGCCTGGCCTGGCAGCTGGAGAGTGCCGCCAACACGCTGACCTTCCAGTCCCTGGCCAGCCAGCTGTCGCAGCAGAACCAGGCGCTGGCCGCCGCCATCTGGACCAAAGAAAACCAGCTCAGCTGGAACGCCGGCCCCGGCAAACTGATCGTCGTTTCGCTGTCGAAGCAGGTCCTGACGGCTTTTCAGGATGGGACGCCGGTGCTCACGTCCTACGTGACGACCGGCCGGCCGTGGCTGCCCACGCCACCGGGAGTGACCTCCGTCACGGCCAAGTACTCGCCCTTCCTCTTCGTTTCGCCCTGGGCGTATGGCAGCGACGCCTGGTATCCGCCCTCCTGGACTACCTACGCCATGCTCTTCCGAGGCGGCGGGTACTTCATCCACGACGCCCCCTGGCGGACCTGGTATGGACCGGGCTCCAACACCGGCGCGGGCACCCATGGTTGCGTCAACGTCCCCTACGGACCGATGAGCATCCTGTACGGCTGGACCACGATCGGAACGACGGTGGTCGTGACCTGGTAACCTCGCGGCGGGGCAGACCCCCCACCCCGCCCTCCCCCGCAAGGGGGGAGGGAGAAGAGGTCCGCAGAGCGGTTGACGCTTCACGCGCCGTCTGCTAATATGTGTTCTCGCCTAGCAAAAGCTAGGTCTTTTTTGTGTCGGGGACCAAATGCCTGCCCAAGCTTCGATCATCACGCTGCAGTGCCAGACCTGTAAGTCGCGCAACTACACGACGGTCAAGAACAAGAAGAACGATCCGGACCGGTTAGAGGTCAAGAAGTTCTGCTCGCAGTGCCGCAAGCACACCGCGCACCGGGAGACCAAGTGATAGCCGGGACACAGGGGTGTAGCTCAGTTGGTAGAGCAGCGGTCTCCAAAACCGCCGGTCGGGCGTTCGAATCGCTCCACCCCTGCCACTTCAGCCCCGGCCGCCGGGTTTCCACACATTAGTTAAGAGGTATAAGTAAGCGTGGCCAAAGCCATTCCCACTGACCCCAGGACCAATCGAGTGCAGCGCACCCCTGGCCCCCGAACCGGGCTCATCCGGGGCTTCGAAGAGATCTTCAACGAGCTTCGCAAGGTCATCTGGCCGAGCATGGCGGAGCTGCGGACGATGACGTTCGTCGTGATCGTGACTGTGATCGTGGTCTCCCTCGTGCTGGGGCTGATCGACTACGTCCTGGCCCACTCGATCGTTAAGTTCGAATTCGCGAAACCTAGCTAGGAAGCAGTACCCCATGGAAAACCCAGAGAACCTGAACTCCGCCCCGGAGCCCTCGAAGCCAGCGCCCAAACGCCGGTCGCGGGCGGCTGCCAAGGAGGCAGCCGAAGGCGCCCGGGTGTGGACCGGCGAGCGGGTGCAGGTCGGCGACGGCCTGGGTGCGGCCCCGGTAGCCACTGGGGATCCGGACCTCTCCGCCATGCGCGTGGAGGCACCGAGCCGGACGGCGCCGGCCGGGGAGTCGCACTGGTACGTCGTCCACGCCTACTCCGGCCACGAAGAGAAGGTCAAGAACAACCTGCTCAAGCGGGTGGAGTCGATGGACATGCACGACCAGATCTTCGACGTCCTGGTGCCGACCGAGGACGTCATCGAGATCAAGGACGGGCAGCGCCGGCACGTGGCCAAGCGCACCTTCCCCGGCTACATCCTGGTGAACATGATCATGTCCGACGAATCCTGGTACGTGGTGCGCAACACCCCGGGTGTGACCAGCTTCGTGGGCTCCGGCAACAAGCCGGTGGCGCTGCAGGAGAAGGAAATCAAGTCGATCCAGAAGCAGATCAAGGCCGAAGCGCCCAAGGTCCGGGTCGAGTACCGGGTGGGGGAGAACGTGCGGGTCATCGACGGCCCCTTCTCCGACTTCCATGGCAAGGTCGACGAGATCAACGCCGACAAGGGCAAGCTCAAGGTCCTGGTCAACATGTTTGGCCGGGAGACGCCCGTGGAACTGGACCTCCTGCAGGTGGAGCGGCTCAAGTAAATGGCAAAGAAAAAGGTCAAGGCCCAGGTCAAGATCCAGATCGAGGCCGGCAAGGCCACCCCGGCGCCGCCCATCGGCACCGCCCTCGGCCCCCACGGCGTCAACATCATGGAGTTCGTCCGCGCCTATAACGAGAAGACCGCGTCCATGGCCGGCCAGATCGTGCCGGTCGAGCTGACCATCTACGAGGATCGCAGCTTCACCTTCGTCACCAAGACCCCGCCCGCGGCGGACCTGCTGAAGAAGGCTGCCGGCGTGGAGAAGGGCTCGGCCAAGCCGAACAAGGAGAAGGTGGGCAAGGTCACCGAGCGCCAGGTGCGCGAGATCGCCGAGCTCAAGCTCAAGGACCTGAACGCGTTTGACGTCGCGGCCGCCATGAAGATGATCGAGGGGACCGCCCGGTCCCTGGGGATCGACGTCGTCAAGTAAGCGAAACCCAATTCCCGTGGCAGGGCCTGGAGCCCGCTACGACCACAGGAGGAACACATGACTCAAGCCCGCGCACGAAAGTACAAGGAAGCCGCCAAGACCATCGAGCACGCCAAGCAGTACTCGCCCGATGAGGCGGTCAAGCTGGTCAAGGGCGCGTCGACGTCGAAGTTCGACGGCTCGATCGAGGCGCACCTCCGGCTAGGCGTCGACCCGCGCCATGCCGACCAGATGGTCCGCGGCTCGGTCACCCTGCCTCACGGGACCGGCAAGAAGCGCCGGGTGCTCGTCTTCGCCCAGGGCGACAAGGCCCGGGAGGCCAAGGAGGCCGGTGCCGACTATGTAGGCGGGGATGACCTCGCCAAGCGGATCCAGGAAGGCTGGCTCGACTTTGACGTGACCCTGGCCACCCCCGACATGATGGGGATGGTGGGCCGGCTGGGGAAGGTGCTCGGCCCCCGGGGCCTGATGCCCAACCCCAAAGCGGGCACCGTCACGTTTGACATCGCCAAGGGCGTGAAGGACATCCAGGGCGGCCGGATCGAGTACCGGGTGGACAAGACCGGGATCATCCACACCAACATCGGCAAGGCCTCGTACACCGAGCAGCAGCTCCGGGAGAACCTGGCGGCGCTGATGGACGCGGTAGTCCGTGCCAAGCCGTCCTCGGCCAAGGGCCAGTTCCTGCGGTCCGTCTACCTGGCGCCCACGATGGGCCCCAGCGTGCAGATCGACCCCGCGCTGGCCTCCAGAATGAACTAGCCTGCTATACTTCCGCTCGCGAAAAATTGAATAGCCAGAGACCGCAGGTGCCGGCCCAGCCGGCTTAATCTCCTGCGCAGGCAAGGGACGCGAATGGACCTTCTTGCCCTGCTGGCCAGAAGGTTTTTATATTTTCCCCTCCCTTCAGGGAGGGGTAGGGGAGGGTGTCGCAGGTAAAGAGATGGCAGAAAAGAAGAAAGTCGAAGTCGACAAGAAAGCGCTGAAGGCGGCCACGGTGGAGCAGCTGACCGACCGGCTCCGCCGGGCGTCCACGGCCGTGCTGGCCGACTATCGCGGCATGACCGTCGCCCAGATGCAGGACCTGCGCCGGAAGTTGCGCGGCGGTGGGGCGGAAATGGTCGTCGTGAAGAACACCCTGGCGCGGCGGGCCGCCAATGCCGCCGGGCTGGGTGTGCTGGAGAAGGAGCTCACCGGCCCGGTGGCCATGATCTTCGGTCGCGACGATCCGGCCATTCCAGCCCGGCTCCTGAGTGAATACATCCGCGCCAATCGCAAGATGGTGATCAAGAGCGGCATCCTGCAAGGGCGCCTGCTCAATGCCGACACCGTGGGCCAGCTCGCCGAGCTGCCGTCCAGGGAGGTCCTGCTCAGCCGCCTGCTCGGGGCGATGCAGGCCCCGCTCGGCAGCCTGGCCAGCGTGCTGCAGGCCCCCATCGGCCAGCTCGCCCGAACCCTCGACGCGCTTCGGACCCAGAAAGAGAAGGCGGAACCGCCGGCCACCGCGCCGGCGCCGGCCGCCTAATCAAGGAGGAATCATGGCAAAGGTAACTGTCGACGACTTCGTAGCGGCCTTGAAGGAGTGGACCGTGGTCGACGTGATGAACGCGGTCAAGGCCATCGAGCAGGAGTACGGCGTAACGGCTGCCGCTCCCGTGGCCGTGGCAGCGGCGCCCATCGCCGGCGGGGCAGCCGCGGCCGCCCCCGAGGCGGAGAAGACGGAGTTCAACGTCATCCTGACCGGGCCCGGCGACGCCAAGATCGGCGTCATCAAGGTCGTCCGGGAGATCACCGGCCTCGGCCTGAAAGAGGCCAAGGACCTGGTTGACCAGGCGCCCAAGCCGGTCAAGGAAGGCGTCAACCGAGAGGAAGCTGAGGCCGTGGCCAAGAAGCTCAAGGACGCCGGCGCCGGAGTCGAAATTAAGTAGACCGCTCTGCGGACCTCTCCTCCCTCCCCCCGTGCGGGGGAGGGTCGGGGTGGGGCTCTCGATTCGCCGTAGCGGTGCACACTTGGCCGTCAGGACCTCTCCTCCCTCCCTCGCTCGCGGAGGGTCGGGGTGGCGGTCTGATTCGCGGCGACTAGAACGACCCTTCCCTCCGGTGGCCCTCCGTGCTACAACGGGGGCACCACTAAGGAGGGAGGGCTCCATGAGCGTTCAAGCGCCTAGCGCCGCCACCAAGATCCTGCTCGACGAGCAGGAGATGCCGACTCGCTGGTACAACATCCTGGCCGACCTGCCGTTCCCGCCCAGCCCGCCACTCCATCCGGCGACCCGCCAGCCGATCGGCCCGGCCGACCTGGCGCCGTTGTTCCCGATGGAGCTGATCAAGCAGGAGGTCTCCACCGACCGCTTCATCGACATCCCGCAGCCGGTGCAGGACATCTACCGACTCTGGCGGCCCACCCCGCTGCTGCGGGCCCGCCGGCTGGAACAAGCCCTCAACACCACCGCCCGCATCTACTACAAGTACGAGGGCGTCAGCCCGGCCGGGTCGCACAAGCCGAACACGGCCGTGGCGCAGGCCTTCTACAACAAGGCCGAAGGCACCAAGCGCCTCAGCACCGAGACCGGCGCCGGCCAGTGGGGGAGTGCCCTGGCCTTTGCGGCCAAGGTCTTCGAGCTCGAGTGCATGATTTACATGGTCCGGATCAGCTACGAACAGAAGCCCTACCGCAAGAGCATGATGCACGTCTGGGGGGCGGACGTCGTCCCCAGCCCGTCACCGCTGACGGCGGCCGGCCGCCAGATCCGGGAGCAGGACCCCGATTCGCCCGGCAGCCTGGGGATCGCCATCTCCGAGGCGGTCGAAGACGCGGCCTCCCGGGAGGACACCAAGTATTCGCTGGGCAGCGTCCTCAACCATGTACTCCTGCACCAGACCATCATCGGCGAGGAGGCCATGCTCCAGATGGAGCGGGCCGGCGCCATGCCCGACCTGGTGGTCGGCTGCGTGGGCGGCGGCAGCAACTTCTCCGGCCTGGCCCTGCCGTTCGTCCGGGAGCGCCTGAAGTCCGGGCGAAAGACCCGCTTCCTGGCCGTCGAGCCGGACGCCTCGCCCTCCATCACCAAGGGCAAGTACACGTACGACTTCGGCGACTCGGTGGGGATGACCCCGCTGGTCAAGATGCACACCCTGGGCCACACGTTCGTGCCGGCCTCCATTCACGCTGGCGGGCTCCGCTACCACGGGATGGCGCCCCTCGTCTCCGGCCTGGTTGACCACGGGATCATCGAGGCGGTGGCCTACCCCCAGAAGACCGTGTTCGAGGCGGCGGTCCAGTTCGCCCGGGCGGAAGGCACCATTCCCGCCCCGGAAAGCGCGCACGCCGTCCGGGCCGTCATCGATGAGGCGGTCCGGGCCCGGGAGGCGGGGGAGTCCCCGACCATCCTGTTCAACCTGAGCGGCCACGGGCTGCTGGACCTGGGCGCCTACGACGCCTACTTCGCCGGGAAGCTGGAAGATGTGCCCCTGTCGGACGAGCGGATCCAGGAGCTGGTAGGGGCCCTATAAGGACCCCTACCCTCACCTGGGGGGACCGTGGTAATATCCCTCCGATTAGTCTGATTTCCTTCGATTTGACGCCTGACCGGTAGCCGCCCGCAGGGAGCTGCGGGCCTTTCGCGAAGCTGGCGCTTCGCGAGGCAGGTTTGTGCGTGCTTGACGGTGGGTATACCACCGTGCTAGGATTAGCGGTCGTGCTGGCTGGGTGGCCTTTCCGCGCCTGCAGCACTACCGGTTTGCCCACCTTCCCCTTCATCTAAAGGAGTCACTGTCTCATGGTCCAAGCGCCGGCTCCGCCCGTGAACGGTCGTCGGATCAACTACGGCCGAATCCCGGAAATGCTCCCCGTCGCCAACCTGATCGATACCCAGCTGCGCTCGTTCGCCTGGTTCAAGCGGGAGGGCCTGCGGGAGCTCTTCGAAGAGATCAACCCGATCACTGACTACACGACCAAGAACTATGAGCTGAAGTTCCTGGACTACGAGTTCGGGCTGCCCAAGTTCGACAAGGAAGAGTGCCGCAACCGGGACATGACCTACGCGGCCCCCCTGCGGATCAACACTCGGCTGACCATCAAAACCGGCGAGAACGCCGGCGAGATCAAGGAATCCGAGGTGTTCATGGGCGACTTCCCGATCATGACCGAGGAAGGCACCTTCATCATCAACGGCACCGAGCGGGTGGTCGTCTCCCAGCTGGTGCGGTCGCCGGGCATCTACTTCACCTCGGCCGAGGACCGGGCGTCCGGCCGGATGCTGTACGCCGCCAAGCTCATTCCCAACCGGGGCGCCTGGCTGGAGATCGAGACCTCGGGCAAGGACGTGCTCACCGTCAAGATCGACCGCAAGCGGAAGATCCCGGTCACCACCCTGGTGCGCGCCCTCGGCTACGGCTCCAACGACGAGATCAAGCGGCTCTTCGCCGACGTGGACAACAACCCGGATCACCGGTTCATCGAGTCCACGCTGGAGAAGGACGTCTCGACGGACGTCAACGACGCCCTGATCGAGATGTACAAGAAGATCCGGCCGGGTGACCCGCCAACGGTGGAGAACGCCCGCTCCCTGCTGAGCGCCCTGTTCTTCAACGCCCGGCGCTTCGACCTGTCCAAGGTCGGCCGGTTCAAGCTGAACCGCCGGCTGGGCCTGGGCACGGACATGAACGTCCGCACCCTCTCCAACGACGATTTCCTGGCCATCATCCGCAAGCTCATCGAGCTCAACAACGGGCGCGGGGAGCCGGACGACATCGACCACCTGGGCAACCGCCGGGTGCGGGCGGTGGGCGAGCTGCTCCAGAACCAGTTCCGGATGGGCCTGATCCGGATGGAACGGATCATCAAGGAACGGATGACCATCACCGACGCGGCCACCGTGACCGCGGCCAGCCTGATCAACGCCCGGCCGGTGGTAGCCGCCATCAAGGAGTTCTTCGGGTCCAGCCAGCTGTCCCAGTTCATGGACCAAACCAACCCCCTGGCCGAGCTCACCCACAAGCGCCGCCTCTCGGCCCTGGGGCCGGGTGGTCTGTCGCGGGAGCGGGCCGGCTTCGACGTCCGGGACGTTCACCACTCGCACTACGGCCGGATCTGCCCCATCGAAACCCCGGAAGGCCCGAACATCGGCCTGATCGGCTCCCTGGCGACGTTCGCCCGGGTCAACGAGTACGGCTTTATCGAAACCCCGTTCCGGCGGGTGTACAACGCCATGCCCGCCACCCGCGACTACCGCGACCGGCTGGCCGGCCGCACGGTGACCGAGGACGTGACGGATCCCGCCAACCGCAAGGCCAAGCTGGTCAAGGCGGGGCAGGTGCTCGATCGCGATCTGGCGGACCAGCTGGTCAAGGCCAAGGCCGGTGACATCCGGATCAAGCCCTGGGTCAGCGCCGAGATCCAGTTCCTGGCCGCCGACGAGGAAGACAAGTGGATCGTGGCCCAGGCCAACGCCCCCGTGGACGCCGACGGCAACTTCCTGGAAGAGCGCACCACGGCCCGCACCAAGAACCACTTCCTGGTGTCGCCGGTGGAGCGGATCGAGTACATGGACGTGTCGCCCAAGCAAACCGTGAGCGTGGCCACCGCGCTGATCCCCTTCCTGGAGCACGACGACGCCAACCGGGCGTTGATGGGTTCCAACATGCAGCGCCAGGCGGTGCCCTTGATGGTCACCGAACCGCCCATCGTCGGCACCGGCATGGAGGTGGCGGCGGCCAAGGACTCCGGGGAGATGATCGTCGCCCGCAAAGCCGGGACCGTGGTGTCCTGCGCGGCGCCGGCGCCGGCAGGGACCGGCGGCGGCCCGGAGAGTTCCAAGAAGGAATTTGGCGTGCTCTTCAAGCCCGATGATGGGACCCCGGAGGAGTGGTACTCGATCCACAAGTTCGTCCGCTCCAACCAGGGCACCTGCCTCTCCCAGCGGGTGCTGGTGGAAGCCGGCACCCACGTCGAGGCCGGCACCGTGCTGGCCGACGGGCCCGCCACCTCGGAGGGTGAGCTGGCGCTGGGCCGCAACATCCTGGTGGCATTCATGCCCTGGGAGGGCTACAACTACGAGGACGCCATCCTGATTTCGGAGTCCGTGGTCCGCGAGGACAAGTACACCTCCATCCACATTGAGGAGTACGAGATCGAGGCTCGCGACACCAAGCTGGGCCCCGAAGAGATCACCCGCGACATCCCGAACGTCAGCGACGAGACGCTGAAGAACCTGGATGAGCGCGGCATCATCTACATCGGCGCCGAGGTGCATCCCGGCGACATCCTGGTGGGCAAGATCACCCCCAAGGGCGAGTCCGAGCTCTCGGCCGAGGAACGCCTGTTGCGTGCCATCTTCGGCGAGAAGGCCCGCGAGGTCCGCGACTCCTCCCTGCGCGTGCCCCACGGCGAGCGCGGGATCGTGGTCGACGTTAAGATCTTCAGCCGCGAGACCAAGGACGAGCTGGCGCCGGGCGTCAACGAGCTGGTCCGGGTCTACGTCGCCCAGAAGCGCAAGATCGCCCAGGGCGACAAGATGGCCGGCCGCCACGGGAACAAGGGCGTCATCGCCCGCATCCTGCCGGTGGAGGACATGCCCTACATGCCGGATGGGACGCCGGTCGAGATCGTCCTCAACCCCCTCGGGGTGCCCAGCCGGATGAACCTGGGGCAGGTCCTGGAGACCCACCTGGGTTGGGCCGCGCACGCGATGGGCCTGAAGGTCGCCACGCCAGTGTTCGACGGCGCCTCCGAAGAGTTCATCGAGGAGCAGCTGGGCAAGGCCGGGTTGCCGATGTCGGGCAAGAACACGCTGCGCGATGGCCGGCATGGCGAGCCGTTCGACCACCCGGTCACGGTCGGCTACATCTACATGATGAAGCTGGCCCACCTGGTCGAAGACAAGATCCACGCCCGCTCGACGGGTCCATACTCGCTGGTCACCCAGCAGCCGCTGGGCGGCAAGGCCCAATTCGGCGGGCAGCGCTTCGGCGAGATGGAGGTCTGGGCGCTGGAAGCCTACGGCGCCTCCCACATCCTGCAGGAGATCCTGACCGTCAAGTCCGACGACATCGTGGGCCGGGTGAAGGCCTACGAGGCCATCGTCAAGGGCGAGAACACGCTGGAAGCCGGGATCCCGGAGTCCTTCCGGGTGCTGGTCAAGGAGCTGGAAGGCCTGGCGCTCGGTGTCGAGATCCAGTCCGATGGCCAGAAGCAGGTGCTGCTCAGCGAGGACGACATCTCCGAGATGCCGCTCGACCTGGGCATCAACCTGGAACGCGACGAGATCGACGAATCCGATTGGTCGGCCGCCCGCTCACAGAATCCACTGGTTCCGTAAGAGGTAATTCATGACGCTGAAGCTAGAAAATTTCGACGCGTTGAAGCTCTCCCTGGCCTCGCCGGAGACCATCCTGTCGTGGTCGCACGGCGAAGTCACCAAGCCGGAGACGATCAACTACCGCACCCTCAAGCCCGAGCGGGATGGCCTGTTCTGCGAAAAGATCTTCGGCCCCCAGAAGGACTGGGAGTGCCACTGTGGGAAGTACAAGCGCTACCGCTACAAGGGCATCATCTGCGACAAGTGCGGGGTGGAGGTTACCCGCTCCAAGGTGCGCCGGGAGCGGATGGGCCACATCAAGCTGGCCTCGCCGGTGAGCCACGTCTGGTACTTCAAGGGCATCCCGTCCCGGATGGGCCTGCTGCTGGACATGTCCCCCCGCAACCTGGAGAAGGTGCTCTATTTCGCCAACTACATCGTCACCCACATCGATGAGGACGCCCGCAAGGAGTACCTCTCCAAGACCTCGCCGCAGCACAACGACCGGGTGATCAAGCTCCAGGAGGAGCGCGACGCCCAGGTCAAGGAGCTGAAGGAAGAGCTCGACCAGAAGGTCAAGGCCAAGCAAGAGGACACGCGCGGCAAGGTCAAGGCGCTCGACGAGGAGCTGGACGAGACGGCCGACGCCATGACCTCCCGGGCCAAGGAGCTGGTCGACAAGATCAAGGCCCAGAAGGGGAAGAAGGCCGCCACCAACTTCACCATCGGTGAAGGGGACGAGGAAGAGGTCATCATCCCCAAGGGCACGCTGTTCGAGGACAAGCTAGCGCGCGAGCTGCCGAAGCAGGTCGAGAAGAAGATCGACAAGGTCCAGGCGGCCACCAAGAAGCAGCAGCAGGAGCTGAAGGCCCACTCCGACGCGGAGATCGCCAAGTGGCGGGAAACGCACGAGGAAAAGGTCGCGGTCCTGGACCAGCGGCTCAAGAAGGACGTCGAGGGACTGTCCGGCGACATCGAGTCCTCGAAGACCCAGCTGGAGGCGCTCCAGCCCAAGCAGCTGCTGAGCGACCAGGACTACCGCGAGTTTGCCGAGAAGTTCGGCAAGGTCTTCAAGGCCGGCATCGGGGCGCAGGCCATCAAGGACCTGCTGGCCCGCATCGACCTGGTGCAGGAGTCGCTCGTGCTCCGGGAGGAGTCCAAGTCCTCCTCCGGGCAGAAGCGCCAGAAGGCCATCAAGCGGCTCAAGGTGGTGGAGGCCTTCCGCAAGTCGAATGCCTCACCGACCTGGATGATCCTGGACGTGCTGCCGGTCATCCCGCCCGAACTGCGCCCCATGGTGCAGCTGGACGGCGGCCGGTTTGCCACGTCTGACCTGAACGACCTGTACCGGCGCGTCATCAACCGGAACAACCGCCTGAAGCGGCTGCTGGAGCTGGGCGCGCCCGAGATCATCGTGCGCAACGAGAAGCGGATGCTGCAGGAAGCGGTGGATGCGCTGATCGACAACGGCCGCCGCGGCCGGGCCATCACCGGCACCGGCAACCGGAAGCTCAAGTCCCTGTCTGACATGCTGAAGGGCAAGCAGGGACGGTTCCGCCAGAACCTGCTCGGCAAGCGGGTCGACTACTCCGGCCGCTCCGTCATCGTGGTCGGCCCGGAGCTCCGGCTGCACGAGTGCGGCCTGCCCAAGAAGATGGCGCTCGAGCTGTTCAAGCCATTCGTCATGCGCGAGCTGGTCAACAAGGGCTACACGCAGAACATCAAGTCGGCCAAGCGGATGGTGGAACGGGTGCGGCCCGAGGTGTGGGACGTCCTGGACGAGGTGATCAAGGAGCACCCTGTGCTTCTGAACCGGGCGCCCACCTTGCATCGACTCGGCATCCAGGCGTTCATGCCGGTGCTGGTGGAGGGCTCGGCCATCCAGATTCACCCCCTGGTCTGCACCGCCTTCAACGCCGACTTCGACGGCGACCAGATGGCGGTCCACGTGCCCCTCTTCAGTGGCGCCGTGGCCGAGGCCAAGAACCTGATGATGTCGTCAAACAACATCCTGTCGGCCAGCGATGGTCACCCGGTCATCAGCCCGACCCAGGACATCGTGCTGGGCTCGTACTACCTGACTATGATCAAGCCCACCCCGCAGATCAAGGACCAGGACCTGCCCACCTTCGGCACCGCGGACGAGGCGCTGCTGTCGCTCCAGAACAAGCGGGTCGACATCCAGCAGGAGGTCCGGGTGCGGGTCGACGGGGCCCTGGTCCGGACGTCGCCGGGCCGGGTCATGTTCAACCAGGTCCTGCCCCTGGGCAAGCAGCCCATGGAGGGCCAGGGCGAGCCGATGCGGTTCCAGAACCGGGTCTTCGACAAGAAGACGCTGCGGGCGATCGTGGCCGAGTGTTTCCGGCTGTACGGCAATGAGGAGACGGCGCGGGTCGCCAACGAGATCAAGCGCCTTGGCTTCGCCTACGCCACCAAGGCGGGGGTGACCATCTCTGCCATGGACATCAAGACCCCGGCCGAGAAGTCCCAGATCATTGGCAAGGCCGAAAAGAAGCTGGGGGACATCGACCTGCAGTTCCGGCGCGGCCTGATCACCGATGACGAGCGCTATACGCAGACGGTGGACCTCTGGACCCAGGCGACCGAGGAGGTCACGGCGGCCACCATGAAGAGCTTCGACGAGCTCCACCCGGTGTTCATGATGGCCAACTCCGGCGCTCGCGGGAACGTGCAGCAGATCCGGCAGCTGGCCGGGATGCGCGGCCTGATGGCCGACCCCACCGGCCGGATCATCGACCTGCCGATCAAGGCCAACTTCTCCGAAGGGCTGACCGTGCTCGAGTACTTCATCTCTACGCACGGCGCCCGCAAGGGTCTGGCCGACACCGCCCTGCGCACCGCCGACTCCGGGTACCTGACCCGCCGGTTGGTGGACGTGGCGCAGGACGTCATCGTGCGCATCGAAGACTGCAAGACCACGGCCGGCATCTGGGTCACCGACATCTCGGCGGAGCGGGCGCTGACCGAGCCGCTCTTCGAGCGGGTGGCCGGCCGGATCGCCGCCGCCGAGGTCCGCCATCCACAGACCCAAGAAGTTCTTGTGAAAGAAGGCGGCGATATCAGCGACGTCCAGGCGCGCGCCATCATCGAGGCGGGCGTCAACCAGGTCAAGGTGCGGTCCGTCCTCACCTGCCAGGCCCGAGAGGGCGTGTGCCGCCACTGCTACGGGCGCAACCTGGCGACCGGCAAGCTGGTCGAGATTGGGGAGGCGGTGGGCGTGATCGCCGCCCAGTCCATCGGGGAGCCGGGGACCCAGCTCACCATGCGGACGTTCCATACCGGCGGCGTCGCCGGGACGGACATCACGCAGGGTCTGCCCCGGGTCGAAGAGCTGTTCGAAGCTCGCATCCCCAAGGGCAAGGCCTTCATCTCGGAGATCGACGGCGAGGTCGAGGTCATCCGCGGTGAGGGGACGCGCAAGGTCAAAGTCACGTCGCGCGACGTCTACGACGTGCCCTACGTGCTGACCGGAAAGATGCAGTCGCTGGTCGCCAGTGGCGACGCCGTCCAGGAGGGCCAGGAGATCGCCAAGGGGCCGGGCGAGGACGGCCAGGACCAGGTTCTGCGCTCGCGCGCCACCGGGGTGGCCCGGATCGAGAAGAACCAGATCGTGATCCGGAGCACCGATGAGGAGGCGCGGGAATACCTAATCCCGCACGGCTCCCGCATCAACGTCACCGCTGGGCAGAAGATCAAGGCCGGGCAGCAGATCACGGAGGGCTCCATCAGCCCGCAGGAGCTGCTGCACGTGCTCGGCCGTGAAGCCGTCCAGACATACCTGGTGGAAGAGGTCCAGCGGGTGTACCGGTCCCAGGGTGTTGACATCAACGACAAGCACATCGAGGTCATCGTTCGGCAGATGATGCGCAAGGTTCGCATTGACTCGGCCGGCGATACCGACCTGCTCCCCGGCGAGATCGTCTCCCAGTGGGAGTACGAGGAAGCCAACGCCAGGGTGCTGGCCGAAGGCGGTGACCCGGCCGTCGCGCAAACCGTGCTGCTGGGCCTGATCAAGGCCGCCCTCAACACGGCCAGCTGGCTCAGTGCCGCATCATTCCAGGAGACCACCCGGGTCCTGACCGAAGCCGCCATCTCGGGCAAGGTCGACCGGCTGCGCGGGCTCAAGGAGAACGTGATCATCGGCAAGCTGATCCCGGCCGGCACCGGGCTCGACTACTACCAGAAGCTGCGCGAGGAGGCCTTCAAGATCTACGCGGAGGCGCCCGCGCCGGTCGTCGCTCCGATCCCCGCCGTCCCGGCGGCTCCGGCAAGCTAGAGCTCAGACGACAGAGGGCCACCCCCGTTGGGGTGGCCCTTTTCGTTTTTCTACACGAATCGAATCTCGCGGCGCGTGGCCTGCGGGGCCACGAAAGCCAGGAGCCGGGTCCCTTCCTTCTCGACCGCGGTGCGCTCGACCTTTCGGAGTGGCGTCAAGCACTCCACGGTCAGGGTGGCCGCCGCCGGCTGGCGCGCAACCGTCCACGTCGCCCTGACCAGGCCATCGACCAGGAGCGTCCGGAAGCCAATCACGGAGCGATGCTGATCCGACACCACGCGGGTGCGGTCGGCATGCGCCAGCAGCAGGTTGTCGTACTCAGGCAGGAACCGCGGCGGAGCCGGGGTGTCGGGATCAGGCAGCACCCCGTCGGGCACGTCCAGCAGCTCGCGACCGCCCGCGTCCGTCAGGCTGCGCAGTTGCGGCCGCAGTCGGTCGACGATCGGTCGCAGCGTCCGCAGGCCGGACCAGGCCTGGATGTCCCCGACCGACGCCGGGCCGAATGCGGCCAGGTAGCGAAGGATCAGCTTCTCCAGCGACGGCCTGGCCTGCAGCGGCCGGCCGAGCCAGGTTTCCGCGGTTGCGCACCACGCGGCGCCGCTTCGGCCCCAGAGGCCCCGGGGTGGAACCTGGACCAGCGGCACCAGGTGGCGGACGGCGTATGCGAGGGAGGCCGGGTCCCGATCGGGCCAGCGCTGGTGCAGCACCGTCCCCAGCTCGGCAAGCGTTCGGGGTCGTTCGTCGAGCGCCTTCCGCGCTGCGGCCACCAGCACGGTCAGGTCTATTCCCACCATCTGCCGGCCAAACGGTGTGGCGGTATGGAGGGCGCGTTCCAGGAAGGCCTGGAACAGCGGCCGGAGCCGAAGGCAGTCGCGGGCGGTCACCAGGTGGATGGTCGACCGCATGAGAGCCAGCCGTACGGCGCGCCGGGTCGTGATCAGGTCTTCCAGGGCCTGGGGATGGAAGTCGTAAAGACGCGCCCAGAGCCCAACGTAGGGCGAGGTGGGCACCTGTGCCTGCATGCCGCAGAGGTGCTCGATGGCGTCCGGGACCGGCGCGCTGCGGCGACGGAGCAGCCACTGGCGCTCCAGCAAGGCGCGGTTCAGCGCGCGCTGGCTAAGTGGCTTGGTCCCGACGTTAGTCTGTCCCGCGGGGCGCCATCGGCTCGGGATCCTTGCCGGCGCTGAGGCTCTGCGACAGGGAGATGGTGCGCCGGTAGGCGGCCCAGACCGCATCCGCCATCACGGTGCGGAGCCGTCCGCGCTCGAGCTCGTGCAGCGCCGCGGCCGAGGTCCCGCCCGGCGAGGTCACCATGTCGCGCAGCTGGGCGGGGTGCTTGCCCGAGCGCTCGGCGAAGGCGACCGATCCCTTCAGCGTTTCCAGGACCAGGTCATGGGCGACGTGGCGTGGGAACCCCAGGTGGACCGCGGTATCGATCAGCGCCTCCATCACCAGGAAGACGTAGGTCGGACCCGTGCCGCTGACCGCGGTGGCCATGGCCACGAAGCGTTCGTCCTCCACCTGCTGCTCGTGGCCGAGCGCGCCCAGCAGCGCCTTGGCCTGCTCCCGCTGGGCCGGCGTGGTCTCCGGGGTCGCGTACCAGACGGTGACCCCATGCCCGATCTGGGCCGGCGTGTTCGGCATGGCCCGCACGATGGCCGCGTGGTCGAGCCCCTTTCGCAATGCCGCAGTAGCGCCGCCGGCGATGATCGAGATCACCAGTTTGCCCTGCTCCAGGGAGGGGCGAAGCTCGTCCAGCACTCGAGTCATGACCTGGGGCTTGATGCCCAGCATCACGATGTCGCCCCGAGCGGCCGCCTCGCTGTTGCGCTCGGTGACCTCGATCCCATACTTCTGCTTGAGGGCCTCTCGCCGGTCCGGCCGCGGATGGCTGGCTATGATGGCGGATGGCGACAGGAGCTTTCGCTCCAACACCCCGGCGATCATGGCCTCAGCCATCACGCCGGCGCCGACCACGCCAAGCGTCGAGGCACGCAGCGGGCTCATAGCGGGAGATTGTACGGGTTGAGTCGAACACAGCAGATCGTGGTGCTTCCCGGCGACGGGATCGGGGTGGAGGTGACGGCCGCTGCCGTCCAGGTGCTGGAGGCGGTGGCCCGTACGCATCAAATCCCCATCGAGCTGATCCCGGACGTCGTGGGCGGTGCGGCCATCGACGCCTACGGGGTGGCCATCCGGCCCGAGACCGTGCAGCGGTGCAAGCGCGCCGCGGCCATCCTGTTCGGGGCGGTGGGCGACCCGCGCTGGGACGACGCCAACGCCTTGGCGAAGGCCCGCCCGGGCGAGGCCATCCTGGGCTTGCGCAAGGCGCTCAGCCTGTACGCCAACCTGCGCCCGGTGCGGGTCGACCCGGCGCTGGTCGACAGCTCCACCCTCCGCCCCGAGGTGGTCACCGGCGTTGATCTCATCGTCGTCCGGGAACTGACCGGTGGGCTCTACTTCAGCCGGCCCAAGCGGCGCTACACATCGGCGCGCGGCGAAGCCGCGGTCGACACCATGCGCTACTCGGCGGCGGAGATCGAGCGGATCGCCGAACGCGCCTTCGCTCTGGCGATGACCCGCCGCCGGAAGCTCTGTTCGGTCGACAAGGCGAACGTGCTGGAGACCTCACGCCTGTGGCGCGACGTCGTGAATCGGATGGCGTTGCGCTACCCGCAGGTGCGCGTCACCCACATGCTGGTCGACGCCTTCGCCATGGCCCTCATCCGCCGGCCGGCCGAGTTCGACGTCATCGTCACCGAGAACCTGTTTGGCGACGTGCTCACAGACGAGGCCTCCATGCTGGTCGGGTCGCTGGGGATGCTGCCCTCGGCCAGCCTGGGTGCCGGCACGCTCGGCCTCTACGAGCCGATTCACGGCTCGGCGCCCGACATCGCGGGACGGGGGATCGCCAATCCCATCGGCGCCATCCTCAGCGTGGCACTGCTCCTGCGCTGGTCCCTCGATGCCGAAGCGGCGGCCGGCACGATCGAACGCGCCGTTTCGAAGGCGCTCGCCGACGGCCTGCGCACCGCCGACCTGGCCCGGCCCGGTATCCAGGCTCTCAACACGTCCGCCATGACGCAGGCGATCCTGGAGCGCCTCTAGTGCATTAATGCCGGCCAAGTTCCGGGTAGGCCTGATCGGTCTCGGTCACGTGGGGGGAGTAGTGGCGCGGCGGCTCACAGAAGGCCCCTCCATCTCCGAGGCGGCCGGCCGGCCGGTGGTGCTGGTCGGCGTCGCGGTGGCGCGACCCCAGGGCCGAACCGCGCCCGCGCCGCTGGTTTCGGCCGACGCGTTAATGGCCGACAAGTCGCTGGACGCCCTGATCGAGGTCGCCGGTGGGCTCGAACCGGCCCGTTCGTTGTTGGAAAGAGGACTGTCGCGCGGTCTGCAGGTCATCACCGCCAACAAGCAAGTGATCGCCGCCCACGGTCCGGCGCTGGCCCGCCTGGGCCGGCTCCGGTTCGAAGCCTCGGTGGCCAGCGCCGTCCCCATCGTCGAAACGCTCGCCGACGACCTGGCGGCGGACACCATCACCGGGATCAGCGGCATCCTCAACGGCACCACCAACATGCTGCTGGAGGCGATGGCGGGGGGCCGCGAGTTTGGGACGGCGCTGGCCGAGGCCCAGGCGGCCGGGCTGGCCGAGGCCGACCCGTCGGCCGACGTCGATGCCCACGACCCGGCGGCCAAGCTCGCCATCCTGGTCATGCTGGCGTTTCACCGGCGCATCGACGTGGCCGCCATCCCCCGGGTGGGCATCCGAGGCATCACGTCGCAGGAGCTGAGCGCGGCCCGGGGGCGGGGGCGGGTCATCAAGCTGATTGCGGCCGCCCGGGCGGTGGCCTCGGGAATCGAGGCCGATGTCCGGCCGCGCAGCCTGCCCACCGCCGAGCCCCTGTCCCGGGTGGGCGGGGCCCTGAACGGCATTCGGGTGGACGCCCAAGCCGCCGGGCCGCTCTTCTTCCAGGGGGCGGGGGCCGGCCCGGAGGCCGCCGCCAGCGCGGTCATTGCCGATCTAATCCGGGCCGCCCGCGATGCGCCGGCGATGGCGGGCGCCGCCCTGGCCCGGCTGGCCGGCGCGCCGCTGACTCCGGTGGGTTCGTGGCCGCCGGGTGAGCCTTTCCCCTCCGTACCATAAGCTGAATGCCGCAAACCCTGGCGACCAAGGTCTGGCAGCGCCATGTCGTGGCGACGGCAGCGGGCGAGCCGGACCTGCTCTACGTCGACCTGCACCTGGTCCACGAGGTCACCTCGCCCCAGGCCTTCGAGAGCCTGCGGCTGGCCGGCCGCCGGGTGCGCCGGCCGGACCTGACGCTGGCCACCATGGACCACGATGTGCCCACCCAGGGCGGTCGGGCCGCCGCCGACCCGATCGCGCAGCGGCAGATGGAGGCGCTCGAAGATAACTGCCGGCGTGAGGGCATCCAGCTCTACGGCATGGGCAGCGCCCGCCAGGGGATCGTCCACATCATCGGCCCCGAGCTGGGGCTGACCCAGCCCGGCCTGTTCATCGTCTGCGGGGACTCGCACACCTCCACCCATGGCGCGCTGGGGGCCATCGCCTTCGGGGTGGGGACGTCCGAGGTCGAGCACGTCCTGGCCACCCAGACCATGCGCCAGCGATCACCAAAACAGATGGCCCTGACGGTTGATGGCGACCTGCCCCGCGGCGTGACGGCCAAAGATGTCGTCCTGGGCATCATCGCCCGGATCGGCGTGGCGGGCGGACAGGGTCACATCATCGAGTACCGTGGCTCGACCATCCGCAGCCTCGGCATGGCCGGACGGATGACCGTCTGCAATATGAGCATCGAGGCGGGCGCCCGGGCCGGGATGATCGCGCCCGACGACGTTACCTTCGCCTATCTGGAGGGACGGTCCTTCGCGCCCACCGGTCGCGCCTGGGACGAGGCCCTGGACGACTGGCGCCGGCTGCCGACGGATCCCGACGCCAGGTTCGATCGTGAGGTCCGCATCGACGCCGCCCAGCTGGAGCCGTACGTCACCTGGGGAACCAACCCCGGCCAGTCGGTCCCGGTGACCGGGCGCGTCCCCGCACCGACGGGGGAGGGCGACACGCGAGCCCTGGCGTACATGGGGCTCGAGGCGGGGACCGCCATCCAGGACATTCCGCTCGACCGGGTCTTCATCGGCTCCTGCACCAACGCCCGCATCGAAGACCTGCGGGTGGCCGCGGCCGTGCTCAAGGGGAAGCACGTCCACCCGCGGGTGCGCGCCATGGTTGTCCCCGGGTCCGCCTCCGTCAAGGCGGCGGCGGAGGCCGAGGGCCTGGACGCCGTCTTTCGCCAGGCCGGATTCGAGTGGCGCGACGCCGGCTGCTCGATGTGCCTGGGCATGAACCCCGACATCCTGGCACCGGGGGAGCGCTGCGCCTCGACCAGCAATAGAAACTTTGAAGGGCGCCAAGGAAGAGGGGGCCGCACCCACCTGGTCAGCCCGCCGATGGCCGCGGCCGCCGCGCTGGCCGGCCATTTCGTCGATGTGAGGGAGGTCGGCTGATGGACCCCGTCCGCACGATTCAGGGTCGGATGGCACCACTCGACCGGGCCAACGTCGACACCGACCAGATCATGCCCAAGCAATTCTTGAAGCGCATCGAGCGCTCGGGCTACGGCCCGTTTCTGTTCTATGACT
>VBID01000056.1 GCA_005880615.1 Chloroflexota bacterium | reverse complement strand
CCTGAGTGAGGAAGGCCACCACCTCGCCACGGGCGTCCCGGCAGGCCCGGTTCCAGGCCCGCGGGCCCGGCCCCACCCCGGCCTCGATGAAGCGCGCTTGGGGGAACTGGCTGACGATGTGGCGGGCGGCGTCCCGGGAGCCCCCGTCCACCACCAGGACTTCCACTGGCTGTACGTCCTGCTTGGTCAGCCGGTGGAGGACCGTACCGAAGGCCCGCCCGGGGTTCAGGGTGGGAATGACCACGGAAACGGTGGGGAGGCCGGCGAGCCTACTCGTCCCCTCTCGCGTGGGGAGGAGTAGCCTTTCCAACCCCTCACCCGCGGGGAGGAGCAGCCTTTCCGACCCCTCACCCGCGGGGAGGAGCAGCTTTTGCGTCCCCTCCCCCACGGGGTGGGTTGGCTCTATCGTCCCCTCCCCCTTGCGGGGAGGGGCAGGGGAGGGGGTCTCGGCCACTTTGCTGCGTGTAACGGGCAGCCGCGGGTCGAGTTTGCGGACGGCCCTTTTCCAATTCGGGAAAC
The DNA here is from genome assembly GCA_005880615.1 of Chloroflexota bacterium. GTDB lineage: Bacteria > Chloroflexota > Dormibacteria > CF-121 > CF-121 > CF-121. The sequence goes on along the minus strand of VBID01000056.1, from coordinate 18,884 downwards.
GGCCATACACTTAGGAGCAGGCGAGGCATGGACCGGCAAATCGAATATGTGGGTGGGCAGCCTGAGCGGCCGCCCGTGCGGCGGTGGTGGCTGCTCGCCGTAGTGCCCGCCGTCCTGATCGTGGGGCTGGGGGTCGTGCTGGTGGGGCCGGGTCTGGCGGAAGCCGGGCGAGCTCTGGGCCAGGGCGCCTTTCCTTATACCGTCCAGGTGCGCGGCACCTGGTCAGCGGCGGACCAGGTGGTCGGAAGTCCGGCCGACCTGGTACTGGATGTCAAGAACACCGACAGCCGGTCCCTAAACGGGATCTCAATCCAGATGAGCGGGCTGTCCCCGCGCTGGACCCTAACCGGGGCCAGCCCGGACGGCCAGATCACGGGGACCACCATCCGGTTCGCCCAGGTCCTGCGCCCGGGCGCGTCCGAGACCCTCACGCTGCACCTGCTGGCGGTTCAGTCGGGCGCCTCGACCCTCCGGCTGAATATGACGCCGGCGAGCGGGGGCCAGACCATCCGCCTGGTCACGGACACCGGCGCGGCGCGCGGACTGTCGGCCTCAGTTACGGTTCGGGATGCGACCGCCACCGACCTGGGTGCCCGCCCCAAGCTCTACTACAACGACGCCAACCTGGTCAACCAGGCCGCCCTTTTCCGGATGCACATCGATAACAGCGGCGTGGTCCGCATCACCAGCGTGACGGTTCGCTTCTCCCAGCTGCCGGGCAGCTTCGAGCTGCAGTCGTCGCAGCCGGCCAGCACGCTCTCGGCGGACGGCCGGTCGGTAACGTTTCCGATCACGCTCGATCCCGGGCAGGGGATCGACCTCAACATTAATTACGTGCCGCACCAGACCGGGGCCTACCACGTCTCCATCCAGTTCTTCCTGCAAGACCAGACGAGCCCAGTGGTGCTGGACGACGGAACCCAGGCGATCGACGTCCCCATCACCGTGAACTAAGGGATCTCCCTTCCTTGTAGGTTTCTCCCTCCCCCTTGCGGGGAGGGTCGGGGAGGGGGTCTCGTCAAACTCTCCCTCGTCGAACTCTCCCTCCCCCTAGCGGGGAGGCTCGGGGAGGGGGTCCCGGGGACCAGGTTATGCCGTCATGACTAGCGCCGAACGAAAGGGCAGCCCTGAGGCCGCCCTTTCGCACGTCCGGTCGAGAGTTCTAGGCAGTCGACGCCGACATGATGTCGGTGTTGCCAAAGGTGGCCGGGCAGTCGGTCAGCGGCCAGGGCGCTCCTGGTAGGGCTCGGTGCCCGGCCGCGAACGAATCTGACCGGTATTTCTGCACGGCTGGACAGAGTGCCGCGTTGGCCGCTGAGGTCCAGACGCCGACACCGTAAGTGTCCGACGCCGCGGCGTAGACGTAGTCGCCTACCCGCTCCTGATAGAGGTCGTGACCCGGGTAGGTCGCCCGAAGATCGCCGGGCGACTCGTTGAAGACGGTGTGCCATCCGGTCGGAGCTCCGCTCGCGTCCAGCGCGGAGCTGACGAGCACGCCATGGTATGGCCGCGGGGAGGTGAAGTCGCTACCGCGCCAGGGGGCGGTATCGGCCTCGTAAATCACGTACGCCCGCGAGCCGCTCGGTGAGATGGCCGGCGCCGCATAGAGCGGCCGGTCGCCCCCGAGCGAGACGGTCTGCGGATCGCTCCAGGTTGCTCCCGCATCGGTCGAGAACTGGAACTTCGTCACCTCGCCGTTGAGTACTGGCGCGTCGGCCCAGGCGTCCACGATTTCGTTGCTGGCGCCAGCGCCGGTCGGGGCGCCGTTGGCGATCGAGACGCTGGGCGAGGCCGCCAGATCGGTGCGGGCGCCGGAGAAGCCGTCCATCACGCAGCGACCCTCGATCGGATCGATGAAGTAGCAGGGGTCGGTCACGTTGGCGATCACGCTACCGGCGGTCCAGTGGATGCCCCCATCGAACGACTGGAACATCACCTGGGCGCTGTGGGTCGGAAGGGTGGTGGGGAGGGCGAACCGCTCGGCGAACAGGTACACGACGCCATGGCTGTCGGTCCGGAGGGTGCAGCCGCTGTACCCGAAGCCATTCTGCGGGGAAATCCCGTTGGTCACCGCCGAGGTGACCTGCCGCTTGGTCCAGGTGCTGCCCCCGTCGGTCGAGGAGTAGACCATCACGGGCACGGGCGCGTTGCCATTCTGGTGCGGGCCGTTGCTTCGGAAGTCGTTGCCGCAGATGTAGACATTGCCGAAGAACTGGCTGGATGCCGCGTTGTCCGCCCAGATCTGCTCCTTGTCAAGGAACGAGGTCTCCCCGGTCGTACTGGAGACGATCACCGGCGTCTGCCAGCTGGCTTTGTCGGCCACCGAGGCTGGGGTGGGGTTGTCCAGGCGCGACACGGCCACTGCCAGGAACCCGTGGAACACCGGGTTTGGGAAGGAGAACTCCACGGTGGTGCTGAAGGCGGAGGTCAAGTTCGCGTAGTAAACGCGATGGCCGTTGCTCCACGAGAACGCTCCATCACTGTCCGGCGCAGGGCCTACCGCGACGGCTGGGTCACCGAAGGAGACCAGCTGGTTCTCGGCGTACCAGGGCAGGGTGTGGATTGGCCCGGGGTGCCCCTTGCAGACGGTGGTTGGATCGCAGTCGAAGTTGGTCCAGCCCGTGTACGTCGGCTGGGTCCAGTTGTGGCCAGAATCGAACGAGAAGTAAACCCCGGAGACCCCGACCGGGGTCGCCCGGTCCAGACAGGTGCCGTTGTTGACGGCCAGCGGCTGTGGACAGCGTTGCTCATCCACGAAGTCGTTCGAGCCCGCCACCAGGATGTTCGGCGATTGGGCGTCCAGCGCCACAGCCGGCTCGTTTTGATGGTTCTGCGGAGTGTTGCCGGACGGGCTCCCCGAGCTGACCCGACTCGAGGACGCAGCAAAGGCGAACGTCGCGGAGATCAGCAGGGCGGTCGTCGCGGCCAAAGACGCGAGCGCGGGCTTCCTTCTCAAGTTTCCACCTCCCAAGCGTGAGCGGCTGACTCGCCCCCAGCCTAGGTACCGATTCCGGTTACGTCAAGCTGAGGAACCGTAAACAACGGCTCGGGAGCACCGGCGCCAACCATGGGCGAGTAACGTTTCGCGGGCTTCGGCGTTCACCCAAAGGGGAGTCTGCCTGCGGCCGATCGACCGGCGGCTCCGGCACCAGGAGGAAGGGGTAAATGCGCGCCAGAAGCCGAAATGAGATCGCGTTCATCGTTCTTATCGCCATCATCGCCGCCGGGGTCACGGCCCTGGCGTTTCGATTCGTTCCCGCAGCGGCAGGCGCCGGGGCGCCATCGACGGCCAGCGGCCCGGCGGCGGCCGGCCCCCGGGACACCGTGATCGTTATCGGCGAGGGCACTCAGCTGGCCACGCCCGACATCGCCATCCTGAACCTGGGCGTCCAGCCGAAACGCCCCAGCGTGCGCGAGGCGCTGAGCGCCGCCAACGCGGAGATGGACAAGTTGCTGGCGAACGTCAAGGCGGCGGGCGTGGCCGACGCCGACATCCAGACCACCTCGCTGGGGATCAGCCAGAACACGGACTGCTGCCCGAGCCGGATCAGCGGCTACACGGCCAGCAACAGCGTGGTGGTCAAGATCCACCACCTGAGCAATGTGGGGGCCGTCATCGCGGCCGCCGCCGATGCCGCCGGCGACGATATCGCGCTCAACGGCGTGAACCTGGATCTGAGCGACCGCGCCACCCAGCTGAAGGGGGCCCGCGAATCGGCCATGGCCTCGGCGTCTACCAAGGCCAAGCACTGGGCAGCGCTCGCCGGCCGTCACCTGGGCAAAGTCCTGTCGCTATCCGAGGCCGTCTCCACGGGCGTACCGCAGGGAACCCCGTGCTTTGGCCAATGCGGCGGTGGCGGCGGCGGGGCGCCCATCCAGGCCGGCCAGTCCAGCGTGGTGGTCGACGTGACCGTCGTCTACGAGCTCACCGACTAAGAAGAACCCCTCCGGCACAGGCTCCGGTCCCCGTGCCGGGAGGGGCAGGGGGGAAGCGAGTCGTCAGGGTCTCCCTCCCCCTTGCGGGGAGGGTCGGGGAAGGGGTCTCGTCGCCCTTACGAACTGGCGCAGGAGATCCTTGACCAACTAAAAGTTGGTAAGCGTAATCCTGCCCTCCCCGTTTTTGCCGACGGCGATAAAGGGCGCCCCCATTACCCAGTCGACGGAATTGGGACCAGGACGAACCCACTCAACTTTGGAACACGCTGGGTCAGCACACAAACCGGAATGGGTGACAACGATCGGAAACTCCATGGCGAACGTCACCGTCTCACCTGACTTGAAGATGCCGACGGGCTTGCAGTTCAGGGCAAAACGAGCGCTCAGGAGCGATGTCCCGTCAATGGATTCCAGGTAGCTGGGACACGTCGTGAACCGGATGTCTCGCCCAGAGACATTCGTCAACACGGCCTTATATTTCAACGTCTCGCCGATTGCAACCGATCCCGGCAGGATGTACTCCAGCGTAAAGTCGGGCGCCGGGAACGGTGCCGCCGTCGGCGGGATCGCGTTGACGAATGGGGACACAAAGAATCCCTGATTACAATCGACACCCTGATACGTCGGGCGTGCCCAATCCGTAGCCAACTCGCCGGCCGCACTCGGCAGCACAATCTCGAGCTTGGCGCTGGGTCGAGGTAAGCACAGGTCGGACCGCATGAACACCGTCAGCTGGGCCTGTCCCGCTACTGCCGGCGTGATCCCACCTCCGTCGCGGACCCCCGCGCTCAGTTCCACCGGGGCTTCATCGGCGATGTCCATCGCGGTCGACAGCGGAGGGAGGACCTGACCCGAGCGGTCCAGCAATCGGACTCGCGGAATCCCCTGGAGCTGACAGGCGGTTGAGCTGTGGTTGGTGAAGATCACCGGCGTGTCGCCGGACACGCCGCCACGACCGACGCGGAGGCTCAGGTCCCCTGCCCGGCAGAACGGCATCGCAAGCGGGGTTGGCGCCAGTGTTGGTTCCGGCGCAGCGGCCGTTGAGATCCAGGGGATTACCGAAGGACGTGCGTCGGCAGGCAATGGCCATGGCCCGCATGCGGCGAGCACCATCGCCAACGCCAAACCTGCCTGTCGGGTGATTGAGCCCTGCACGCTAATTCCTCTACCACGCAGAACGAGCGGGCGCGAGTTGCACCTGGTTCGATCAACTGCCTGGCATCGGGCCGCCCGACCCTTACGGACTCGCGCCGGCAGCAGTCAGGGTGATCCAACCGGTTCCGGCGAGGTCCGTGCGATATGGCCAGTCGATACCCCACCAGACGGGGTTCACACCGGGGCCCATGTCGGAAAATTCAGGCGGGGCAACGATAGGGAGTTCCATGGCGAACGTAACGGTCTCGCCTGACCTGAAGAGACCCACTGGATTGCAGTTCAGGAGGTAGCGGGCCCTGACGAATGCCGTCGGGCCTTTGATGCCTTCCGTATAGCCCGGGCAGCTCGTGAAGGCGACGTCGTGGCCGGAGACGTTCTTGAGCCGCACCTGGTACTTCAGCGTCTGACCGATGGCGACCGAGGGTGGCATGACGAACGTCACCGTGAAATCGGGCGGAGGCTCTGGGGTGGGTGTGGGCGGAATGGCGCTCGCGAAGGGCGAGACCGACAGTCCCTGAACGCAATACACCCATGCAGACGCAGGGCGCGCCCAGCCGGTAGTAAGCTGACCGCCCCCATTCGGCAGGGTGAAGAGCATTCTGACGCTCGGCCGGGCTTGGCATTGGGCGGATGGTATGCCGACGGTTAGCTGGGCCTGGCCAACAACCGCCGGCATGATCCCGCCCCGATCATGCACACCCGTGAAGAGTGCGACTGGCGAAGAGTCGTTGAAGTCCAGGGTCGTCTGCGGTGGCGACAGAGGCTGGCCCGCCGCATCCAGGATCTGAACGGTGGAGACACCCTGCAGCTGGCACTGCGTCGAGCTCTTGTTGGTAAAGATGATTGATGTGTACGAGGTACCGGCGGCGGCGCCGGTGCGGCCGACGCGAAGGCTAAGGTCGGAAGCCTGGCAATATCGCATCGCCAGCGGTGTGGGCGTCGGCCGCGGGCTGGGGGTTGGGGCAGGCCCAGCTGGGGTCGAGATCCAGGGAATAACCGCGGGACGAGTGTCCCCACCGGCAGGCGCCGGCCCACAGGCGGCCATCAGCATGGCGAGCGCCAGAGCTGCGTATCGAAGCATGGTCCGTGGGACCTGCAGTTGCACTAGTAAGAAGAACGGATTAGCTCGACGCGGGTTACACGGTTCCGAGCTTCTTCTCCCCCCCGCGGGAAGGGGTCAGGATAGTCGTCTGTTGCGAGTCCCCTCCCCCCGTGCGGGGGAGGGCAGGGTGGGGGGTCTCGATAGAGATCTCAGACGGCGTCTCGAGATGCTTCTGCCCGTCGGTCTTTGATCAATTCATCCGATAGCCGACGATTCTTGGGGACGAAGCGTCGGACGACGGCTTGCGCTCGTTTGATGGCGGTCCCGCGCGCCAGTATCCGGACCTCCCCGTCACCGAGCACGAGCACCAGCTCATCTCCCGGCTTCACGCCGAGCGCGCGCCGGTAGCTAGTGGGGATTCCCAGCCTGCCATTCTGACCGATTCGTTTCCTGATTACTGCCATGTGACAGGTCAGAACGTACCAGATTTCTTTGAGTTGTCAGTGTGACCTCCAACTGCCGGCTAGCCGAACCAGCCCACCAGGTCGACGACCACGTCGGTCGAGCCCGAGCTGTTGTAGATGGTGACCGAACCAGTCGCGCTCAGGGTCGCCACCACCAGGTTGGGAATGGTCTGACCAGCCGCGAAGTTCAGGTCCGACGCGGTGGGCGGCGTGCCACCCGGAAAGACGGTCAGGAAGCCCGCGGTGGTTGTGTTCGTCACCGTCACGTTGAGGACTGCTGCGGTGGCACCGCTAGACACACCCACCCCACCCACCTGGACGGCGAAGGTTCCAGCAGGGCCCAGTTTCTGATTCGAGGCCCGCGTGTCGGCGATGCGCGCCGGGCTCAGGGCGTTGAAGCGCTTCCCCGACAAGGTGGCATCGGTAAAGTACCCGTTTACATCCACCACCAGGTCGGTCATCCCTGCGAAGTTGAAGAAGCTGACCTGGCCGCCGGAGCCGACCGGCACGATCACGCGATTGGGCACTGTCCATCCGGCGACCCAGTTCAAATTGGAAGCGGTCGGGCGCGCACTGCTGGTCGGATAGGCCGTGAGGTAGCCCGTCGCCGTCGTGTTGGTCACGGTCACGTTCAGGACAACGGCCGAAACGCCCGCACTCGGCACGCCGCCCCTCCCAGTGACCGTCACATTCAGTGTGGCGCCGGGAGTCAGGGCCGCTCCCCCGGGTCGGGTGTCGAGCAGGCGCGAAGGAGCCACTCCGACGTACTCGCCGGCTGTTCCGCTGGGCGCCGCGAAATAGCCCTCCAGGTCGGCGATCACATCGGTGCGGCTGCTGGCGAACAGGGCCACCAGACCTGTGATTCCAATCTGAACGGAAACCAGGTTGGGCCTGGTCTCACCGGCGGCCCAGTTGAGATTCGAGGCGATCGGGCGTGGGTTGCCGGTCGGCCACACGGTGAGGAAACCTGGCCCGCTGGTGTTCGTAACCGTGATATTCAAGACAACCGCGCTGGCGGAGGCGGGGACCGGCGTGCTCCCCCCGGCGACCGTTAGGTTCACCGCAACGCCAGGTTCGAGAGGCTGCCCACCGTTTCGCGTATCCAGCAGGCGGCTGGGCGGAAGCGCGGTATATTGCGCCGGCGGGCTACTCGGGTTAGTGACGACGACCGTGCCCTGCATGTCCGGATGGAAAAAGCAGTGGTACGGAAAGGACCCCGGCGTGGGGAAGGTAATGGCCATGGACGTCCCATTAGGCCCTAGCGCCCCCGTGTTCCAGGTCCCCGGAGGGTCGGCGGTTGCCGAGTGGACCGCCGCGGTCATATCGGTCCAGGTGACGGTCGATCCCACGGTCGTGCTGATGGATGGGGGACTGAAGCAGAACCCGGACGCAGTTCCGCAGGACGAACTCTGGGTCATCGACACCGAGCTGACCGCGGCACTGGCGGGAAGTGGCTGGCTGAGGGCCGGGCCCCCCAGCATCAACCCCAGGAATGCAACTGGCACCAACCTCCTGATGATCCTCACCCCCGATCACGGTATTCAGGAACCAGACCGCCTGAGCGCCAATCCGGGCGCGGGTTACGACTTCAGGTCTTCGATCTTATCCGGTGTCAGCCCGGTCTGCCGGACACCGCGACCTTGGCACCCCTGGAGCGAAGAAGGCGGACCACTTCGTCCACATGGGCCGCCAGCCCCACGTTCAGGAATTGATGCTCCTCGACCTCGCGGTCCCCCACCGTCACCTTCGGGTTGAATCCCAGCGGTAGATGGACCGTCCGGCTCTGGATGCCCCAGACGACGCCGTCAGAGTCGAATACGGGACCGCCGCTCTGGCCGCTCAGCCCGGGGGTCGAGACCTCGAGGAAGCTGGCCTGCCGGTGACTCGCCGGATCGACCACGTTGTAGAGGCGGGTGTGGATCCCGTCCAGGGGAAAGAGCGGTAAGGGAAGCGTCCCCTCAGCCAGCTGGAACTGTCCGGTGGCCTCCACGAAGGCGGCCCCAATCGCGTGGAACGGGAACCCCAGGCGGCAGAGGGCGGTCCCGGGCAGGAGGGGTCGCGCCGAATTCCCAAACGTCGGATAGGTACCGACCTCGCGGGGGTCGAACGGCTCCAACCGGCCGACGGCGAGGTCGGCGAGGCCATCCACCGTCAGCTCCGCTACCGTCACGCCGTCCTTTCCCCACCAGTAGGAGACATTGGTGATGCGCGCCGGGTCCGCCGTGTCGGACGGCGCAGCGGACTGCTGCTTGTAGGCGACCAGCTCGCTCATCACGTGGCTGGCCGTGACCATCCACCCCTTGTCGTTGACGACGACGAACGCGGCGCATCCGGAGGTGACGGTGCCATCGGCCAGCCGCGTGGAGACGATTAGCGGCCGGGTAAAGCCTTGCGTGAGCTGCACCGCCCTGGCGAACATCCCTACCAAGTTAACCGCAGGAAACCTTCGGTTCGAATCCGGTGGCCCCAGCCATCGCCTTCAACGAGAATCGACATCCGAACGGAACGACTGGTTGCGGATCGAATGGCCTACAAGGCGAGATGCAGTCGCAGCGCTTCGTCGATCTGTAGCATGATCGCGGCCGGAACTAGACCTATGCGCTCACCTAGGCGTTCCACGGCAACTGACCTGATTTGCTCTGCTTGGGCCTTCGAGTCCTGCCGCAGGCCAGTAGCCGCAGCCGGTAAACGAACCTGAAACGGGTAGATCCGCCGAATGTTCGATGTGACTGGAAGGACTGTGATTACGCCGCGCCCAAGGCGGGCCGCAACGGCATTGGCGCCATCGTTGCTTACGATGATCGCCGGACGATGCTTACTCGCTTCCGAGCCGCGGCCAGGATCCAATTCGACGACTCGGATCTCCCCTCGTCGCATTAGGAAGGAAGGCCATCAGCAGAGGTGGACTCCCACAACTGCTCCTCGCCGGTGGCCGCCCATTCACGCCAGGCCTCTTCATAGTCCCCGCCCAATCCCGAAGCGCGCAGTAATCTCACCGCCTTTTGGACGACGGCCGACCGCGATTCGTAGCCCTCCTTTTTGGCGTACTGATCGAGGAAGTCAACATCCTCCCCTGGCAAGCTAACGCTCACTTTCATACTATCATGCTACCATGGGTAGGGCAGAAGTAGCAATCGTTCGGCCGGTCCCTCCTGGAAGTTGCTCAAGCGGGCAGGAGACGGTGGACTGACTTCCGGACGGCGAAGGTGAGCAGGCGCTCCGAGACGACGAGCTCGAACTCGCCATCCAGCCAGTGTCTGAGCAAAGCGGCAGGGACGCCGGTGGGCGCCAAGATCGCGGAAATCAGGACGTTGGGGTCGAGGACGGCTCTCAATCACGTCCGACGGCGCGGCCTCGTTCGGTGCCGAGCTTCGATGGCGAGCCAGGCATCGGTCTCAGTTGCGGGCGGGCCTTGATCTCTAGGGCAGTCCCCACTTCGCGGGGTCGCCCAGGACCGTGACGGCGGCGACCTGCTGCAGCGTCGAGGCCTCGGCGCCCGACAGGCCGCCATGGTAGGTCAGCCCTTTCGGGCTCTCTCGGAAGATGGTTGCGTAGAAGACACAGGCCGCCAGGTACGTGCCCTTTTCGGTGGGGTGGCTCCCGTCGTCCCGCCAGAGTCCAGGACTCCCTTCCTGTCCAAGCAGCGTTTGCCAGGCGAATCCGACCGGCGCCACGGCGACGTGCTGCTCACTGGCGATCGTCAGGTACGCGTCGTCGATCGCAGATTGCATGGCGGTGTAGTCGACGAGCCCGTTCTCTGGCCAGCCGTCGCGATGCGCCCACGTGATAAAGAAGATTGGCTGGGCACCTATCCGGCGAACCATCGCAACGAGCGTGCGCGCGGCTGGATACATCTGCGTCTGTTGGAACTGGTCGACCGCCGGGATCTGGCTCTGCTCCTGGAGGACGACGATGTTCCAGTTTGCGGATGTCAGCGCCGTGGTGGTCCGAGAGGACCCGGCATGGTCAGCCAACGTCGAGCCGTCTTCCGTGGCCCTTCCCGTCTCGACCCGATGCCCACCCGAACGGGCGAGCTTCGCGAACATGGTTGGCAGGTCGTTAACGGACGTGTAGCTGTTCCCGATGAAGAGGACCCGGGTGCACGACGCGGAGTTCCCAGGAATCCCGCAGCCCGCTTGCGGAGACAGTCCCAACACCAGCAGGAGTCCCACGGCCACCGCCGCGACGGTCGCGAGAAAGATCACAACGCGATGCCGTCGGTGGTGGGCATCGCCTGACGGGCTCGGCCCCAGGGGGGACGCAGGGACTCCCGCTGCTGGCGGGTCGGTCGCTGCGCTGCCGGAAGCCGGCGGTACTCCACACCGGGGACAGACGGTCTCGCCGGAGCTGTACCACGTCCAGCATTGACGGCATACGCGATCCGTCACGAAGCCAACCTCTGAATCACAGCGCTCAAGAGCCATGACCCGGCCGGGCAGCCAGGACTTGCGGGCTTCACCGCGTGGGCCGGACCGGAAGGCTTGGTGCAGCGGACAACACAACCTGTCGGATGGTTCCGAGGAGCTGCTGCCAGTGCAGCGACCTTCGATGATCAGGGCATGGTGTTCGTAGTCCGTGGAGATTCGCAGCCGCGCCGCCCTATCGGTTCCCGAAGAACCGCTGGAACATCCGGTAGAGCCTGTCTCGCTTCTTTCGGTGCGGCTGCATGAGGTTCAGGTTTCGAAGCGAGGTGACCATGACAGTAGCGTTGGCTCTTACGACGCCCAATTCATATCTGCCCGGTGCGAACGCGAATTCCTGAACGATCCAATGAGCGTCTCGGGCATTTCGGGTTGCCACCGCGGCGAAATAGATGCCCATCAACGATTCAAAAGCCTGCTGGCTCAGTCCCAGGTCCGGGAAGCGGCTGGTCTCGATTAGATTGAAGTAGACGTCTTCAAGGCTCTTCAGGCTGTCCGGCGAATAATCCATGGTGAAGCCTGGTTTCTCGGCGATCAGATCGGCCAGTGCTTGGAGACCGGCCTGCCGGTAGCGCTCGAAATAGTCGGTAGCTTCAGCGAGGTTGCTGAAGGACGGAAGCTGCCCGCCAAACTCGCGTGCAATATCGATGGGCTTCTTGCTCATCAGCTCTCGTCCATCTGCAATCATCGGACACCGAGGGGCCGGGAGCGCGACGCCCATTGGTCAGGCGCGCCGACACGATAACGCTCGGGTGAAGTCTTGCGCGAGCTGCACCGCCATCGCGAACATGGCCCAGCAAGTGGTTCTCGCCCGGGCATAGCCCCTTAGTGCCGGGCAGGTCAGGTGCCGACCCCGGCGAGTGGGTCCCCAGGAGGGTTTGGCGAGGAGGGAGGGCTTTGGAGTTCTTGACCTCCCTCGCTCACCTGCCGGAGACGTTTAGCGCAGCGCCGCGAAGTTGATCACCGGGCAGCGGACGAGGATCGCGGTGACCTCGAGTGTTCCCCTCCCGGCGGCGACGGCGGCGAGGATATCGTCATCCTTGCTCAGCTCGACGGGAGTGATACCCGGGTTCCAGTGAAAGATCTGCAGATTCCACGCACCTCCGGCATAGCCAACCTCAGTCGGAATGAAATTGAGCACGTTGCAGCTGGTGGCATCGTTCGGGAGGGCGGCTAGCAAACGGGCACACTGCACTGGGGGCGTGGTTCCGTTAGCGCCAACGATGTGGTACACCACGTTGCCCTTGCTGATCAGCTGGGCCGCCTGCGGCGCTGCGGTGACTTCCGCCGTGGCCTGGTATTCGATGATCTGGTGGTCGTAGAAACCTGAGTTGTCCACCGAGGTGCCGGCCGACACTGGTAGGGCGAGCACGAGCAGAGTCCCGATAGCGGCGGGGATCGAGGCGATGCGGACGATGCTTAGGAGTTTCAATGACTCCCTCCTTGTCTGGGTGTCCGCGCGAGTCGCGGCGCCAGCCACTGTGCCAGCCTTGTGTGACCGGCTCATGATGTCCCTTCACGGAATCGTCACACTTGCTTCCACGTCGTGGGCAGGCTGCAAGAAAGGAAGGCCCGGTGCCAGCCTGGCGCGGTCCTTGCCAGACGAGGAGGGAGGCGGTAGAGTGGCCTCGCTTGCTGCTGCGGTCGTGAAGAGGAGGGTCTGATGGCACAGCTTCTCGAGAGCCGGGTTCGTGCGTTTCAACGAGACTTCACCGGCAAGATCATCACTCCCGACGACCCGGAATACGACGCTGCACGGTCGGTCTGGAACGGCGCCATCAACCGACGGCCGGCGCTCATCGCACGCTGCTCAGCGCCGGCGGAGGTTGTCCAGGCCATCAGGTTCGGTCAGGACCAATCGCTTGAGATTTCGGTCCGGGGCGGCGGACACAACTTCGCCGGCTCCGCCGTCTGCGACGACGGCTTGATGATCGACCTCAGCGCCATGCGTCAGGTCGCGGTCGACCCCTCGGCTCGGCGAGCCGTGGTCGGCGGCGGCGCGACCTGGGGCGACCTGGACGCGGCCAGCCAGCAGCACGGGCTCGCCGTCACCGGGGGCTTTATCAGCCACACCGGCGTCGGCGGACTCACACTTGGCGGCGGCATCGGGTGGCTGACGGGCAGAGCCGGATTGAGCTCAGACAATCTCCTCTCGGCTCAGGTCGTGACCGCGGACGGGCGGGTCCTGCCGGCGTCGCCGCAGGAGCACCCCGACTTGTTCTGGGCGATCCGCGGTGGAGGCGGGAACTTCGGGGTGGTCACGTCGTTCGAATTCCAACTGCACCCGGTCGGTCCGCTCGTCAATCTCGGACTGTTCTTCTGGGGCGCCGACAGGGGTGAGATGGCCCTGCGCTTCGCAAGGGACTTCATCAAGACCCTGCCCGAGGACGCCGCGAGCTTTATCGCCGGCCTGAGCGCCCCGCCGGCGCCCTTCGTGCCGAAGGAGTTCCATTTCCTCCCTGGCTTTGCCCTCATCGTGGTGGGTTTCGGGTCCGCCGAAGAGCACGGACGGCTGATTCAACCGGTCCGCGATGCGGGTGGCCAGCTCTTCGAGCTGGTAACACCGATGCCGTACACCCAGCTCCAACGGATGTTCGACGAGGCCAACCCGTGGGGCATCCTGGGCTACGAGAAGGCGCTGTACCTGGACGAGCTGACCGATGGTGCCATCCGCGTCGTCACGGAATACCTGCCGCGCAAGGCGTCGCCCCTCTCCTTTACCCCGGTCTTCGTGCTGGGCGGCGCGTACCGACGCATTCCTGAGGACGCGACCGCGTTCGGCGGCAGCCGGTCAGCCCGATTTGCCTTCAACATTGCCGCCATCTGCCCCGCCCCGGACCTCCTTGAGGCAGATCGGGCGTGGGTGCGATCGTTCTGGCAGGCCTTGCGTCCGTACGCGAGCGGCGCCGGCAGCTACGTGAACTTCATGGCGGAGTACGAGGAGGACCGGGTGCGGGCGTCGTATGGATCGGCGAAGTACGAGCGGCTCGCGCGGATCAAGGCGGAATACGACCCGGACAACGTCTTCCACCTGAACGCCAATATCAAGCCGGCGCTGCAGCCAGCCTGAGCCCTCGAGAACGGACGACGGATCTCTCCGATGTGCTCATCGAGATCCTTCGGAGCAACGCCCAGACTGCTAGATGGGTCGCCGCACAGGCATCGACTGGCGAGGCTCTTCGATACGCACCGGTAAGCAGAGCCGAAATCGGGACTGGCATGACAGCCGGAGAGGAGAAGGGGATCGCGGCCCTGTTTGCCGGGCTGGACGCTGTGACCGTTGACGCCACCACTGGCGCGCTGGCCGGTGAGCGTTTGCGCCGATATCGCAGGAGCCATCGACTGGAACTTGGCGACGCCCTCATCGGCGCGTCTGCTGAGCAATATGGCGAACGGCTGGCGACCTTCAATCGCCGCCATTACCCAGGGATCAGCCGGCTGGCCTCACCGGATCGCTGATTCGGCCGGCTCTCACACGCTGCGCAGCGAGGCGACCTCGAGGGTCTAACCCAGGCTGCCGACCTTCGATCGAGTGGACTTGTCGGTCCGTTGCTGCCACATGCTGACTGCGATCCAGAGACATCCACCCAGCTTTCGGACTCGAGGACACCCCCGCCCAACCCGAGGAACGGAGAGATAAAGGAGTCGGCATTCTCCTACGTCTCAAGGCCGAGGGCAAACCGGAGAGCCCCTTCGACGGCTGTCATTTGGGAACGGGAAAGGACAGTAAGGCGTTCTTTGAGCGCGTCCTTCGGTATTGTCGTGACGGTGTCGAGATTGACGACACATTCACGTGGCATGCCATCTTTCGGGCCGAGGGCGACCTCGACAGGACTGCCTCGAACACGGGTCGTCACTGGCGCGACGGTGACGAGCTTTCGGACCTGGTAGGCCTCGTCACGGGACAGTAGAATCACCGGCCGGCGGCCGGCCGGCCTGGGGAGCTCAGCCCACCAGATCTCGCCCCTCTTCACTCCCAGGGCTCGGCCGCGAGAACCTTCGAAGACGCGGCGCGGGCGGCCTCCACCTCGTCGGCCGTTTCCGGCTGCGTGGAGTAGCCGCGCACATAGCGATCCACATCCCGGTCTCCGGCGGGGCCGAGGAAATTGGTAGCAGCCTGTCGAAAGTACTCGCTCCGGCTCACCTTGCGCTCCCGTCGGGCCCGGTCTACCCGATGCAGCAAGTCATCGGATAGGCTGATGGCGACCTTGACGGCTCGTTTCATACCCGTATCATACCAGCAACGTCGTTGAGTCGGCGAATGGCCGAACAGGAGCCGGTCGACTGTGGCGATCGCGTTCAGCGCGCTGGCGAGCGGGGTTGCCTCCGCTGACGCAGCAGGTCGGACGGCTGGCTACGGCGCCTACCGTAGAACGTCTCCGACCGGTGGCATCTCGTCATCGACTGTTGACATTCCAGTGGTTGCCTGGCGGCGTGTTCCGCGTCTTACTCGTTGGTGGGGATGCGCAGAGCGATTCGCCTGATGGCCTGGCTGGGACCCTTCATGCTCGTGCCGCTTCTCACTCCGGTCGCGGCCGGCGCGGCTCCGGTGCCGTCGACCACCTGCCAGGTCTTCCCTGCCGACAACATCTGGAACACCGACATCTCCGCGCTGCCGGTCCACGCCCGCAGCTCCCAGTGGCTGGTTTCGATGGCGGCCTCCACCACCAACCTGCATCCAGATTTTGGCGGCCCACCGTATGGCTTTCCCTTCAACGTGGTCGACAACACTCATCCACTGCAGACAATCACCTTCCAGTACGCGAGTGAGAGCGACCCGGGTCCGTATCCGGTCGGGGCGGACACCCTCGTCGAAAATGGCAGCGACCGCCATGCCCTGATCATCAACCGCAATACCTGCACGTTGTACGAGCTGTACAACCTGGCGGGCAGCGGCTCGTCCTGGACTGCCGGGTCGGGCGCCATCTTCCCACTTGGATCGGATGCGCTCCGCCCGCTGGGATGGACCTCGGCCGATGCGGCCGGGCTGCCCATGTTCGCGGGGCTGGTGCGGTGGGATGAAGTGCAGGCCGGGGCCATCACTCACGCCATCCGCTTCACGGCCCAGCAGACGGACCAGAGTTTCTTGTGGCCCGCCCGGCATCAAGCCGGTGCGGCCGCCAACCCCTCGCTGCCGCCGATGGGAGCCCGCTTCCGGCTGCGCTCCACCTACGACATCTCGCCCTTCAGCGCCCAGGCACAGGTCATCCTCAAGGCGCTGCAACACTACGGGTTGATCCTGGCCGACAACGGCAGCAACTGGTTCTTCAGCGGCACCGAGGACGCGAATTGGCCCAACAGCCTGCTGAGCGAGCTGAAAACGGTGCCCGCCTCCCAGTTCGACGCCGTTGACGAGTCAGCGCTGATGGTGGACCCCAACTCAGCGGCCACCACCCCCACGGCACCACCAGCGGCGCCGGGCGCACCGGTCGCCATCGCGGGCGAGGCATCGGCGACCGTCTCCTGGACCGCTCCCGCCGGGGTGATCACCAGCTCCACGGTGACGGCATCGCCGGGCGGGGCCACCGCGACGGTCACCGGCGGCGCGCAGTCCGCGACCGTGACCGGCCTCACCGATGGCACGGCCTACACGTTCACGGTGAAAGCCACCAATTCCGTCGGGACCGGGCCCGCTTCCGCTCCCTCCAACGCCGTGGTGCCCGGTCGTGGCCAGTTCATCGCCCTGGCCCCGAGCCGCATCCTGGACACGCGCACCACCAGCCCGGTCGGTCCAGCCGGCACCCTGAATCCGCAGGTCACCGGGCAGGGCGGCGTGCCGGCCAGCGGCGTGGCCGCGGTCGTGCTGAACGTGACCGCCACCAATACCACGGCCGCCAGCTACCTGACGGTCTGGCCGGCGGGCTTGCCGCGGCCGCTGGCCTCCAACCTCAACTGGACCGCGGGGACAACCGTTCCCAACCTGGTGGAAGTTGGGGTCGGCAGCGGCGGCCAGGTGAGCATCTTCAATGCGTTCGGCAATACCGACGTCCTCTTCGACGTAGCCGGCTACGTCGCCACACCCAGCGCCACGCCGGGCTCGGCTGGGCGGTACAACCCGATCGTGCCCAACCGTGTGCTTGACACCCGCGCCGGTCTCGGCGCGCCCGCCAAGCAACTGTGCGCGTACCAAAGTATCAGCGTGAATATCGCCGGCACGCCGGGTGTCCCCAGCACCGGGGTGGCGGCCGTGGTCCTCAACGTGACCGCCACCAACACGGTGGTGGCGCCCAGTTACCTGACCGTCTATCCCACCGGCGGCACGCGGCCCGTGGTGTCCAACCTGAATTTCCAGCCGGGCCAAACCGTGGCAAACCGGGTCGTGGTCAAGCTCGGGACCGGAGGCTCGGTGGACTTCTTCGACTACGCGGGCCACACCGACGTGGTCGCCGACGTGGCCGGATGGTTCACGGACGGCACGACCAGCTCGGCAGCCAGCCTCTTCGTGGCCGTGCCGCCCGCCCGCATCCTGGATACCCGCACCACGACCAGCCCGGTGGGGCCAAATGCCTCAATCGTGCTGCCGGTGGCCGGCCAGGGCGGGGTACCGGCCATGAGCGCGACGGTGGCGCCCGCCGCGGTGGTGCTGAACGTGACGGTCACCAACCCGACCGCGGCTAGTTTCCTGACCGCCTGGCCGGACGGCGCCCTTAGGCCGCTGGCCTCCGATCTGAACTACGTCGCCGGCCTGACCGTCCCCAACCTGGTGGTGGTGAAGCTCGGGTCCACCGGCGCCATCGACCTGTACAACGCCTTTGGAGCCGTCGATGTGATCGTCGACGTGGTGGGCTGGTACAGCTAAGCCCTGTTGAGTTGCCTAGGCTACCTTGCGACGCCGACAGCAATCGCACCCCGCGTTCGTTGATTTGATAGCCGTGAGCAAGCCTCTTCGCCTCCTCGTCCTGGAGGACGACCCGCAGGATGCGGAACTCGCCCTCTACGAGCTCCGCCGATCCGGCTTCGACCCGGTCTGGCGACGCGTCGAGGACGAGGCAGGCTTTAAGGCCAACCTTGACCCCGAACTCGACCTCATCCTCGCCGACTACCATCAGCCCCATTTCGACGCTCTGCGCGCCCTCAAGCTGATGCAGCAGGCCGGCCTGGACATTCCGTTCGTGATCGTGTCGGGCGCGATCGGCGAAGAGACCGCCGTGGCGGCGGTTCGCCAGGGGGCGATCGATTACGTCCTGAAGGATCGCCTGGCGCGCTTGGGGACGGCGGTGGAGAACGCCCTGGAGCAGTCGCAACTCCGGCGACGGCAGCGGGAGGCGCAGCGGGCGCTGGAGCACCAGGCGCTGCACGATGGCCTGACCGACCTGCCCAATCGGCTGCAGCTTGGGCAGCGGGTCGAGGCGGCCATCGCCAGCCGGCCCAGTGCTGCCCTCCTGCTCCTGGACCTCGACAACTTCAAGGAGATCAACGATACGTTTGGCCACCGGGTCGGGGATGCTCTTCTCCGTCAGGTCGGCCCCCGTCTGAGCGATCAGCTCGAACCAGGTGACGTCATTGCGCGACTCGGGGGTGATGAGTTTGCGATCCTCTTGCCCGGCGCCGATGCCGACCGGGCTCTGAAAGTGGCGCATGCCCTGCTCCGCGTGGAGCGGCCGTTGATCGCGGACGGGCACGCGTTGGAGGTGATGGCCTGCATCGGGATCGCCGTTTTCCCCCAGCATGGTTCCACGAGTGAAGCCCTGCTGCAGCGCGCCGACGTGGCTTTGTACGCCGCCAAGCGCACCGGGAACAGTTACTCGATCTACCGTCCGGAGGACGACCCCTACGACGCCAGCCGCCTGGTGGTGCGCGCCGACCTTCGCCGCGCCATCGAGCAACACGAGATCGTGCTCTATTACCAGCCCCAGGTCGCGGTCG